>CAYPKV010000017.1:18455-26603 GCA_964411415.1 uncultured bacterium | reverse complement strand
TGCACGTTGACGACAGCAGCGGTCTTCTGACCGTTCAGCCGGCAGTAGCGCAGGCTGGCCAGCGTGTCGGCGGTCTCGCCTGACTGCGAGATGAACAGCGACAGGCTGTGCCGGTCCAGTGGTGGTTCACGGTAACGGAACTCGGAGGCGACGTCGATGTCGACGGGCAGGCCAGCCAGGTTCTCGAACCAGGAGCGGGCCGTCAGACCGGCCAGGAAGGCGGTGCCGCAACTGGCGATACTGAGCCTGCTGACCTCCTGCCACGGCAGCGGGACGGGGGAGGGCAGCCGGACCGTTCCGCTGCCGATGTCCAGGTAACGGGCCAGTGTGTGGCTGAGCACGTCGGGCTGCTCGGCTATCTCTTTGGCCATGAAGTGCCGGTGGCCGGCCTTGTCGACCAGGAAGGCGCTGGCGCTGGAGGTGACGGTGGGGCGGTCCACGCTGGTGCCGTCAGCTGCGAATATGTGTGCCCCGGCCCGGCTCAGGACGACCCAGTCGCCTTCATCCAGGTAGGTGATGTGGTTCGTGAACGGTGCCAGTGCGATGGCGTCGGAGCCCAGGTACATCTCGCCGTCACCGTGGCCGACGGCCAGCGGACTGCCCCGGCGGGCGCCGATGAGCAGGTCGTCCTGACCTGCGAACATGATCGCGAGCGCGAAGGCGCCTTCGAGCCTGCCCAGCGTGCGCTGCACTGCCGCGACCGGTTCGTGGCCGGCAGCCAACTCAAGGTCGATCAGGTGGGTGACCACCTCGGTATCGGTCTCACTCGCGAAGCTGATGCCGCGGGCCTGCAGCTCACCGCGCAGTTCCCGGTAGTTCTCGATGATGCCGTTGTGCACGACGGCGACCCGCTGCGTAGCGTGCGGGTGCGCGTTGTCCACGGTCGCCGCACCGTGGGTAGCCCAGCGTGTATGGCCGATCGCGGCTGAACCGGTCAGTGGCTGTTCTTCCAGTCTCGCCTGCAGGTTGGCGAGTTTGCCTTCGGCCCGGGTCCGCCTGATGGTGCCGTCAGCCAGGGTGGCGATGCCGGCGGAGTCGTAGCCGCGGTACTCGAGGCGGCGCAGCGCTTCCAGCGCGTGGGGTGCCGCAGGCCGTGTAAGCAGCAGGCCGACTATCCCGCACATGTGTGGTGACCTTGTCTCATATCTGCCCTCCCGGTCGGGTGGTGCCCTGTGTTGACAGGGGGTGATTTTAACCTGCCGGGAGACGGTGCTCTGTGGGCTGGACCGGCCGTGGGACTATGCTGGCTGGCATGGAACCGCTCGACCCGCTGCAGCTGCTTGATCCGCTGGAAGCGGCCCGTTACCTGCTCGGTGCAGTCATACGCCGGCAGCTTGATTCAGGTGAGGTGCTGGAGGCGATGATCGTCGAAGCAGAAGCGTACTTCCAGGCGGACCCGGCGAGCCATACCCACCGGGGACCGACAGCCCGTAACGCTGCCATGTTCGGCCCGCCCGGGCATGCATACGTCTACCTGAGTTACGGGGTCCACTGGTGCCTGAACGTCACGGCCGGCAGGGCCGGCGAAGGGGCGGGGGTGCTGATCCGGGCGGCTGAACCGCTGTGGGGACTGGAGCGGATGCAGGAACTGCGGGGCAGGCCGGACCGGCAGCCGCTCAGTGGCCCGGGCCGGCTGGGTCAGGGACTGGCGATCGACAGCAGCCTGTACGGTCATGACCTGAGCCGGCCGCCACTGCAGGTGCTGGGTGGTGGCCGGGTGCCGCCGGATGAGGTCACCCTGAGCACACGCATCGGCATAAGTAAAGCAAAAAACGCGCTGCTGCGCGTCTTCATCACTGGTTCGCCGGCTGTTTCCCGGCGTTGAGTTTCACTGGTTGGGGTCAAATGAAAGAACCCCCGGTCGCTTTTCCTGCTCTGTCGGCGCCTCCGGCTTTTCGTCTGCCTTTCAGCTGCTCAGTCGAGCCCCCAGTGCGGTCGGGAGTCCTTCAAGGAAGATTCTTTTTTCCCTTTGATCAGGAACCTCCTTTCTTCCTGAGTCAAGTGTAGCAGTGAGGGTACTGTCAGTTCGGTGTCAGATTTTATGGCGTGAAATCTGTCCGCGCTGTATAATCTGAATTTGGGTGTCCGCACCCCGAAGAGCTGACGCGATGCGTGGCCTGAGGCCCTGGGATGAGGGTTTCAGGCCACGCTGCATGTGGGCTCTAAAGCAGGAGGCCGCCGACGCTGGCGATGATGCCTGCGAAGATCAGGGCGACCGTGTTGATGACCTTGATGAGCGGGTTGATCGACGGTCCGGCAGTGTCCTTGTACGGGTCGCCGACCGTGTCACCGACTACCGCAGCCGCGTGCGCTTCACTGCCTTTGCCGCCGTGGTTGCCGTCCTCTATGTACTTCTTGGCGTTGTCCCAGGCGCCGCCGCCGTTTGACATGCTGAGGGCCATCATCAGGCCGCTGGCGATGACCCCGATGAGCAGGCCGCCCAGGGCGAGCGGACCCCACAGGAAACCGACCACGAGCGGAGCGATCACCGACAGCAGGCCGGGCAGCGCCATCTCGCGCAGCGCCGCCTGGGTGACGATGTCCACTGCCTTGCCGTAGTCAGGCTTGGCGGTGCGTTCCATGATCCCGGGGATCTCGCGGAACTGGCGGCGGACCTCTTCGATGACCGAACCGGCTGCTTTGCCGACAGACTCCATCAGATAGGAACTGAACAGGAACGGCAGCATGGCGCCGATGATGAGTCCGACGAGCACGATCGGGTCGTTGAGGCGGAACTCAGCGCCTGGCACCCGTTCGGCGTAGTCGGCGAACAGCACGAGCGCGGCGAGCGCAGCCGAACCGATCGCGTAACCCTTGGTCACCGCCTTGGTGGTGTTGCCCACCGCGTCGAGCGCGTCGGTGTTGTTGCGCACTTCCGGAGGCAGGTCGGCCATCTCGGCGATGCCACCGGCGTTGTCCGTGATCGGTCCGTAGCTGTCCATGGCGACGACCATGCCGGTGATCGACAGCATGGCTACCGCTGCGATGGCGATGCCGTACAGCCCGGACAGCATGAACGCCCCGAAGATGGCGAAGGCCAGGATCAGGGTGGGGATGAAGGTCGAGTTCATGCCGACCGCCAGGCCGCTGATGATGTTCGTGGCGCTGCCGGTCTCGCTGGCTTTGGCTATGCGCCGGACCGGCGGGAACTGCGTGCCCGTGTAGTACTCGGTGACGTACATGATGAGGATGGTCACGACGATGCCGATGATGGAACAGAGGAACAGCGCCCAGGCGCTCCCGGCGCCGGGCAGCTGACCGGCGAAGTCGAAGCCGCCGAACATCGCGAACGTCACGATCGCGAAACCGACGACTGAGATTCCGGCACTGACGAACACGCCGCGGTACAGGGCTTTCATGATGTTCTGGTCGGGCCCGAGCTTAACGAAGCGGGTACCGGCGACGCTGGCCAGGATGGCGATCGCACCCAGTACGAGCGGGAAGGTGACGAGCACGCTCACCTGGTGTACCGCCGGCAGCAGGTAACCGAGGAACACGGCGCCGATGGCGGTCACAGCGTACGTCTCGAACAGGTCCGCACCCATGCCGGCACAGTCACCCACGTTGTCACCGACGTTGTCGGCGATGACGGCGGGGTTGCGGGGGTCATCCTCGGGGATGCCGGCTTCGACCTTGCCTACCAGGTCGGCACCGACGTCAGCGGCCTTCGTGTAGATGCCGCCACCGACGCGCGCGAACAGGCTGACCAGGCTGGCGCCGAAGGCGAAGCCGATGAGCGGTTCGACCGGGTTGGGCAGCCCCAGGAGCAGGTGGAACAGCACGAAGAAACCGGCGACACCAAGCAGTGCGAGTCCGGCAACCGCGAGGCCGGCGACGGCCCCACCGTTGAAGGCCAGGTCCAGCGCGCGGGCCAGGCCGGTGCGGGCAGCCTGGGCAACGCGGACGTTGGCACGCACGGCGACGTTCATTCCGACGTAACCGCTGATCGCCGAGAACAGCGCGCCGACGGCGAAACCGACGGTGACCCAGACCCACTGGGTCCGGTCAGCACCGGTCTGGCTCATTGCTACGAGGATGAAGGCAACGACGATGACCACGGCGACCACCGCGATGGTGCGGTACTGCCGGTTCATGTAGGCGGAAGCCCCGGCGCGGATGGCGTCGGAGATCTCGACCATGACGTTGTTGCCCGTCTCCGCTGTCAGCACCTGTCTGGCGAGCTGCCAGGCGTATACCAGGGCCGCCACCGCGGCCAGCGGAATGAGGATGAGTAACCAGTCCATCAGAACCTCCGGTTCGTGCTTCTTCAGGTTGTCAGGGGAACTACCCCCCTCTTGGTGTGCACGGGAAGTTTAACACGGCCACGACGCACATCGTGGACGGGACGGCCATGCTAGGATTCTGTCACCCAACGGCCGGAGGCGGATAATCGATGAGCGTGAGTCCACGTGCGGGAAAGCAAGCAGAAGCCCAGGACCTGGCAGACATAACCCAGCTGGTCGCTGACTACTACACACTTCAGCCTGAACCGGGTCAGCCCGGTCAGCTGGTCAGTTTCGGAACATCAGGCCACCGGGGCCGCTCAGCGGACCGGTCGTTCAACGAGAACCACATCCTGGCCGTCAGCCAGGCGATCGCCGAGTACCGGGCGCAGCACGGTGTGAGCGGTCCGCTGTTCATCGGCCGGGACACGCATGCCCTGTCGCTGCCGGCGTACCGGTCCGCGGTGCAGGTGCTGCTCGCCAACGGCGTCGCCGTAACGGGTCAGCCGGAGGCGGATTTCACGCCGACGCCGGCGGTTTCCCGGGCGATCCTCGTCCACAACCGCGCCAGTGACGCTCTCGCTGACGGCATCGTGATCACGCCGTCACACAACCCGCCGGAGGACGGCGGCTTCAAGTACAACCCGCCGAGTGGTGGGCCAGCCGGGGTGGACGCTACCGGCTGGATCCAGCGCCGGGCCAACGAGCTGCTGGCCAGCCGCCTCGACGGCGTGCGCCGCCTGCCCTGGGCTGAAGCCCGACAGCTGCACGACGCCGCGGCGCGTGACCTGCGCAGCGAGTTCGTGCTCGAGCTCGACCAGGTCGTCGACATGGAAGCGGTCCGTTACTCAGGTGTGCGGCTCGCGGTCGATCCGATGGGCAGCTCGAGCCTCCCGTACTGGGAGCAGATCGCCGACCATTGGGGACTCGACCTGGACATCGTCAACCGCAGCCTGGACCCCGCTTTCGCCTTCATGCCCCTGGACCACGACGGCCGCATCCGCATGGACTGCTCGTCGCCTTACGCGATGCGCAACCTGCTGGAACTGGCAGCTGATTACACGGTCGCGTTCGCCAATGACCCGGACGCTGACCGGCACGGCATCGTCACCCGGGAAGGGCTGATGAACCCGAACCACTTCCTGGCGACCGCCATCGACTACCTGTTCCGGCACCGGCCAGACTGGCCGGCGGCAGCGGGAGTCGGCAAGACCCTCGTGTCAAGCGCTCTGATCGACCGGGTCACGGCCGCACTCGGCCGGCCGCTGCTGGAGACACCCGTCGGCTTCAAGTGGTTCGTGGACGGGCTGCAGGACGGCAGCCTGGGCTTCGCCGGGGAAGAGAGTGCCGGCGCCTCGTTCCTGCGCCGAAACGGCCGGCCCTGGAGCACCGACAAGGACGGCATCATCATGTGCCTGCTGGCCGCTGAGATTACCGCGGTCACAGGTGCGACGCCGTTCGAGCAGTACCGGCGTCTGGCTGAGCTGCACGGCGAACCGTCCTACGCCCGGGCAGACGCACCGGCCACCGCGGCCCAGAAGGCGGCCCTCGCGGCCCTCGCACCTGAGGACGTCACCGCTTCGGAACTGGCTGGCGATCCGATCACGGGCCGGCTCGTACGGGCGCCCGGCAACGGTGAACCCATAGGCGGCCTGAAGGTGACGAGTGAACACGGCTGGTTCGCCGCCAGACCGTCAGGGACCGAGGACATCTACAAGATCTACGCGGAGAGTTTCCGTGGCCCGGAGCACCTGGAACTGATCATGTTCGAAGCACGCGAGATCGTCGCAGCGTCACTGTGAGGTAACCCCGGTCCGTCAGTGACATTTCTCCTGTGCGGGGCGTGGCCGTTTGGCTACACTCGCCGCGTGGAAGACATGCTCAAACGGCCGATCCGTGCCACCGACATCGTGTGTGACGACCCGGGCTTAAGCCTGGCTGCCAAAGGCATGTTCGCACTGGTCGGCCTGGTCGGTCCGGGCTGTACCCTGGCGGACCTCAGCGAGCGCACGACCGATCCGCCGGAGTTCATCGCCATGGTGCTCGATGAGCTGCACCAGGCCGGTTACCTGAACGTGACAGATGAGCGGATCACCGTGCCACCGTCCGGACGGTTCGGGGTTGGCATGTCGATGATCCGCTGAGAAGACTGAACTGCGGTTCTGTTCAGACGCGGCTGAACGACTCCACGCCCAGAGTGAAGACGATCGCACCGCCGACGGGCACTTCCACCGGGTAGGCAGTGAAGCTGCCTTCAGGCGCGTGGAAGGCGCTGCCAGCGACGATGCGGTTGCGTTCGCGGCACGTCTCGTGGATTATCTCCATCACGCGCGGAACGTCCTTCTCCTCGATACCGATGATGAAGGTCGTGTTGCCCTCGCGCAGGAAGCCGCCGGTCGAGGCCAGTTTGGTCGACTGGAACCCTTCGGCGGACAGGCCCTGCTGGAGACGGCCTGCATCGGCATCCTGGACTATCGTCAACAACAGTTTCATGTGCCGTGACTATAGCAGACCGCGTACTTTCTGCTCAAGTCGCCCGCCCCGCTGCGTGGTGGTAGCCTTCAGTCAAAGGAAATCAGGCAGGAGGCAGGGATGAACTACCGCCAGCTCGGCTCCTCAGGACTGCAGGTCTCGGAGCTCTCGTTCGGATCCTGGGTGACCTTCGGCACCCAGATTGGGGAAGACATCGCGTTCGCGTGCATGGAAGCAGCCTGGAACGCCGGGGTGAACTTCTTCGACAACGCAGAAGGGTACGCCGAAGGCGCTTCAGAAGTGATGATGGGCAACGTCATAAAACGTGCCGGCTGGAAACGCAGCGACCTCGTCATATCCACCAAGATCTTCTGGGGTGGCAAAGGCCCCAACGACCGGGGCCTGTCACGCAAACACGTCATCGAAGGGGTCAACGCTGCACTGCAGCGGCTGCAGACCGACTACGTCGACCTGGTGTACTGCCACCGGCCTGACTTGAGAACACCGATAGAGGAGACGGTCAGGGCGATGAACTTCCTGATCGATCAGGGCAAGGCGTTCTACTGGGGCACGAGCGAATGGTCTGCAGAACAGATCCGTGAAGCCCATGAGGTGGCCCGGCGCCTGAACCTGATCGGGCCGACGATGGAGCAGCCGCAGTACAACATGTTCCGCCGTGAGCGTGTCGAGGCCGAGTACCACCGCCTGTACTCATCGTTCGGACTGGGACTGACCACCTGGAGTCCGCTGGCCAGCGGTTTCCTGACCGGCAAATACAACGACGGCATACCGGAGGGCAGCCGCCTGACGGTGGAAGGTTACGGCTACCTGGTGAAACAGCTGGAGTCAGAAAGCGGCCAGGAGATGATCCGCAAGGTGCGCCTCCTGAGTAAGGTCGCTGCCGAACTCGACTGCACGGTCGCGCAGCTGGCCCTGGCGTGGTGCCTGAAGAACCCCAACGTCTCAAGCGTCATCACTGGGGCCTCACGTCCTGAACAGGTGGAGCAGAACATGAAGGCCGCGGACGTGGTGGAGAAGCTCAACCCGGCCGTGCTGCAGCGCATCGAAGGCATCCTCGCCAACCGGCCCGAGCCACCCGCACCGCTGCGCTGACGGGCACCGCCAGAAATTAAGCCGCAGTTAATGAGCAGTGCACTACCATCCCGCCCAGGAGGCGATACGTATGAATCGCAGACAGTCCGGCCGCTTCACCGCAATGTTCACGCTCCTGGCCCTGTGCGGGCTGGCGTTCGCACAGCATCCGCTCGCAGGCAGGTACTTGGAGACGCAGATCGGCTTCGTCGTCGAGTTCACTGAAGGCGCCGATGGCCTGACCGGCATCCTCGAGGGCGCCAGCGGACCGATCCCGCTCGAGATCGTCTATGACAACCAGAACGTACAGGGCAGCTTCATGCTGGACGGTGAGCGCACCGGTTTCGCAGCCCAGCTGCAG
>CAYPKV010000017.1:17032-18355 GCA_964411415.1 uncultured bacterium | reverse complement strand
CCCGGTGACCATGCCGCCGGCGATCGCCACTCCGCCGGTCACCACGCCCGTTGTCCCCGCCGCCAGCGGCATCGCTGACGCGCGCATCGTCGGTGCCTGGCAGGGCGACCTGGAAGTTCAGGGCATGTCGTTCATCATGACCAGCGTGTTCACGGATGACGGCCGTTACCGTGAGGAGCTGTACGAGAACGGCGTCTCCGGCGGCTGGTTCTCCGGCACGTACTCACTCGGCGCTGACGGCCTGGTGACGTATCAGGACCTCGAGAACTCGCCGCAGATATGCATGGGCGGGCAGTGCCAGGAGAACGTGACCGATGGGCAGCCGACGTTCAGCACCGTGCAGTTCATCGACAACGACACGCTGATCCTGACCGCGGTGGAGGCTGGTGGCCAGCCGGGCATGCAGGTCACGATGACCCGCATCCCCGGGTACTGAGTCAGATCAGGCCGAGTGAGAGCACGCCACCAGCGACCTGCAGGAAACCGGCGATGTTGGCGCCAACCACGTAGTTGCCCGGTGAGCCGTACTCTTCGGCGGTGGTGAAGCAGCGCTCGTGGATCTCACGCATGATCTCGCGCAGGCGGGCGTCTGTGTGGCTGAAACCCCAGGCGTCCCGCGCTGCGTTCTGCTGCATCTCCAGGGCAGAGGTGGCGACCCCGCCGGCGTTGGCAGCCTTGCCGGGTGCGAACATCACGCCGGCCTGACGGAAGGCGTTCACGCCTTCGGGAGTGACCGGCATGTTGGCGCCTTCGCTGACGGCCCGGCAACCGCCCCGGATCAGCAGGTGCGCGTCTGCGGCGTTGAGTTCGTTCTGGGTGGCACAGGGGAAAGCGGCATCGCATTCGATAGCCCAGATGTTGCCGCCCGGCGTGTAGCTGGCGTTGGGGTGCTCCTGCAGGTAACGGGATATCCGGCCGCGCTGACGTTCCTTGATCATCTTGACGGTTTCGATGTTGATGCCGGCAGGGTCGTGGATGACGCCGTCCGAGTCTGAGCAGGCGATGACACGGGCTCCCAGGTGGGTGAGCTTCTCCATCGTGTAGATGGCGACGTTGCCGGATCCGGACACGATGCATTTCATGCCGTCCAGACTGAGTCCGCGCGCCTGCAGCATGCTGTGGGTGAAGTAGACGCAGCCGTAGCCGGTAGCTTCCTTGCGCACGAGTGAGCCGCCGAAGTTCAGGCCTTTGCCGGTGATGACGCCGGATTCGTAGCGGTTGGTTATGCGTTTGTACTGACCGAACAGCCAGCCGATCTCGCGGCCGCCAACGCCGATGTCGCATGAGGATGAATATGTGGAAAATCTGACCAAAGTACGGGAC
>CAYPKV010000017.1:15330-17022 GCA_964411415.1 uncultured bacterium | reverse complement strand
GCAGAAGCGCATGATCTCACGGTCTGAGCGGCCGCGCGGGTCGAAGTCAGAACCGCCTTTGGCGCCGCCGAGCGGCATGCCGGTCAGGGCGTTCTTGAACGTCTGTTCGAACGCCAGGAACTTGATGATGCCTAAGTTCACGGACGGGTGGAAGCGCAGCCCGCCTTTGTAGGGACCCAGGGCACTGTTGTGTTCAACCCGGAAGCCGCGGCTGATCTGCACACGGCCTTCGTCGTCTTCCCAGGGCACCCGGAAGATGATCTGCCGTTCCGGTTCACACAGCCGTTCGATCACCTTCGAGTCGAGCAGTTCCGGGCGTTTGGCAACGACCGGCCCCAGGCTCTCCAACACCTCTCGTACTGCCTGCAGGAACTCGTTCTCTCCCGGGTTTCGCGCCTGAATCTCCGCCATGATTGGCTGCAGCGTCTCGTCCATGCCTGACAGGCCCCATTTCCTGCAGGGGGTTGGCCGCTCGGGTCGCAACCCTCTGCATAAGCATGCAGATTACAGCCGCTGGCAGTTCACGTGCAACCCGTTCAGTGCGTTAGTCTCGGGACATGGCAGGCGAACGGCACACTGTGATAATCGGGGGCGGGGCAGCGGGGTTCTTCGCGGCCATCGCCAGTCGCAGCGTCGACCGGCTGGGACGGGTGACGATTCTGGAGCGCGGCGCAGAGGTGCTGTCGAAGGTCCGCATATCCGGCGGCGGCCGCTGCAACGTGACCCATGACCAGCCTGACCCCGCACAGCTCGTTCGTTACTACCCCCGGGGTGCCCGGGCTCTGCGCGGGCCGTTCACACGGTTCGGCCCCCGCGAGACGGTGGCGTGGTTCGCGCGGAACGGTGTCGACCTGAAAGCCGAGGCCGACGGACGCATGTTCCCGGTGACGGACGACTCGGCAACGGTCATCGACTGCCTGTTGCGCACGGCGGTCGAAGCTGGTGTGGACGTGCGTACCCGCGCTGCGGTCACCGGACTGGAACGGGAAGCGGACGGTACTTTCACGGTGTCACTGCGGGACGGCAGTCAGCTGCAGGCCGATCGGGTCCTGCTGGCCACCGGCGGTGCGCCTGGCCCCTGGCAGTGGGCTGAGGCGCTCGGTCACGCGATCGAACCGCCGGTGCCGTCGATATTCACCTTCAACATCACGGACGACCGCCTGACCGAGCTGCCCGGCGTGTCTGTGCCCGTGGCGCGTGTGCGGCTGGACGGGGCGAAAGACTGGCAGGAAGGGCCGCTGCTGGTAACCCACTGGGGCCTGTCAGGGCCGGCAGTGCTCCGTGCCTCTGCCTGGGGAGCCCGGCTGCTGCATGAGAACGGCTACCGGCTCGGCCTGACCGTCAACTGGCTGCCAGAGCTGACTGCGGAGGAGCTGCGCTCCCGGTTCAGCAGCCAGCGTGAGTCAGCCGGCCGCAAGACGGTGCTGGCTTCGGGCCCTGACGGTCTGCCCGGCCGGCTGTGGCGCTCCCTGGCGGCTGCAGCCGGTGCAGCTGAAGGGCAACGCTGGGCGGACGCTTCGAACAGCCTCATCGCCGCGCTCGTCAACCAGGTGAACGCTGGCCGTTTCGACATCACCGGTAAGGGCGTGTTCAAAGAAGAGTTCGTCACCTGTGGTGGGGTGCGACTGAAAGAGGTCGATTTCCGCACGATGGAAAGCCGGCTGGTGCCGGGTCTGTACTTCGCCGGTGAGG
>CAYPKV010000017.1:8189-15320 GCA_964411415.1 uncultured bacterium | reverse complement strand
AGGTGCTGGATATCGACGGGATCACCGGTGGTTTCAACTTCCAGAGCGCCTGGACGACCGGCTGGCTGGCCGGACGGGCGCTGGCCAGTGACGGCGATGTGGCGCCGGCTGATGGTGGTTGACCTGCCGGCGCGGGCAGTGGTATCATGCCAGACTGTCTGTGGCCGAGTGCCGCAGAAACCCCCACTTACCGTGGGCCGTTAGCTCAACCGGTAGAGCAATTGACTCTTAATCAATGGGTTGTAGGTTCGAGTCCTACACGGCTCACCAGCAAAGAGAAGCCCCGTCCAGGACGGGGCTTCTCTTATGTAGCTGATCATCGCACCAGGTGTCTTCAGACCTGAATTTTAACCAGTCAGCCTGCCTGAACCACAGGGGGCTACCGCAAACTGACCACCTTGTGAACGTTTCCCACTGCGACCTGCAGTGCGGCGTTTATGCTGCTGTGGAATCTCTTTTGGTGCGGATTCAGGCTGAATGATCTCGGGGGTAATCTGATGAGGCAAGTGCGTGTGTTGGCGGGATTGTTGATGTTCGTGCTCCTGACGGGCACGGCTGGTGCGAACCCGAGTATCGGGTTGAGCATCAGTGCAGGAGACAAAGCCGCTTTCAACGTGTCGGCGCGCTACGATTTTGTCGCCTGGGGCCAGGTTGAGCAGTTCGCCATCGGTGCCTGGCATACAGGGCGGGTTGTGAACATGTGGGCGTTGTTCAAGGATGCGAGCAGCTTCGATCAGGACCTGTCCGGATGGTGCGTAGCGCTGATCGCAGATGAGCCCCCGACTTTCGCCGATGAAGTCGTGCTTCGGCCTGAGCATCATCCCGTCTGGGGGACCTGCCCTTCGCCGAGCGCCCCATAATGACCCCCAGCGCGCCTGAGGTCGCGGCAGCGCTCATATTCGCCCTGGCTGTCGTGCACACCTTCTCGGTTCCGCTGTTCAGCCGACTCGCCAGGCACATGCCGCGTCACAGTGACCTCTTGCACCTGCTGGCCGAGGTCGAGGTGGTGTTCGGCCTGTGGGCGATGGTGCTGGTGGTGGTCATGTCAGTACTCACCGGTCTGGGCGCCGCTACTGTGTACGTCGACGCGCGTGACTTCACCGAACCGATGTTCGTGTTCGCCATCATGGTGGTAGCCGCTGCGCGGCCCGTGCAACAGCTGGCGATGGACCTCGTGCGCGTTCTGGCCGGTCTGCTGCGACTGCCAGGCAGCATGGGCCTGTACCTTGTCGTGCTCACCGTGGTGCCACTGCTCGGCTCGTTCATCACCGAGCCGGCTGCCATGACGCTGGCGGCCATGATCCTGGCTGGCAGCCTGTTCAACCGGCAAGTGTCCAGCCGCCTGAAGTACGTGACCGTCGCGGTGCTGTTCGTAAACGTCTCGATCGGCGGGACGCTCACCAATTTCGCAGCGCCACCGGTACTGATGGTCGCCGACGCCTGGGGCTGGGATCTGCCGTACATGGCAAGCAACTTCGGCTGGAAGGCAGCGTTGGCGACAGCGGTCAACGCCCTGGCTGCCATGCTGCTGTTCCACTCCGAGCTGCGTGGCCTGGCGCCGGCCGTCGGACCGCTGACCACCCGGGTGCCGCCGCTGCTGGTCGCCTTGCACGTGCTGTGCATGGTTGGCATCGTTTACTTCGCCCATCATCAGGCCATGTTCATGGGCGTGTTCCTGCTGTTCCTGGGCATCGCCACTGCCTACCCACGGCATCAGGACCGGCTCATGCTGCGGGAAGGACTGCTCGTGGCGTTCTTCCTGGCCGGCCTGGTGGTGTTGGGGGGCATGCAGACCTGGTGGCTGCATGCCGCTGCTGGCAGGCATGAGTGCAGACCAGGTGTTCGTCGGTGCCACGCTGCTGACCGCTTTCACGGACAACGCGGCGCTGACCTACCTGGGGTCACTCGTGGAGGGCCTGTCTGCTGAATTCAAATATGCCCTGCTGGCCGGAGCCGTGACCGGCGGTGGACTGACCGTGATCGCAAACGCGCCGAACCCGGCCGGGCTGTCGATCCTGCGGAAGCACTTCACTGACGGTGTGGTCAGTCCTGCCTGGCTGGTGCTGTCAGCGCTGCTGCCGACGCTGGTCGCGGGCCTGGCCTTCTGGCTGCTGTGACAGCGGTCAGCTGGCCCGGTCCGGGAACCCCAGCAGCCTGAGGGCATTGAACACGACCAGCAGCGTGCTGCCTTCGTGCAACACTACCGCGGCAGTCATGTGCAGCCCGCCCAGCATCGCGACCGGGGCCAGCACCGCAACGACACCCATGCTGATCACGAAGTTCATGACCACGATGCGGCGCGTAGCCCGGGCAAGGCTGAACGCGAACGGCAAACGGCCGATATCGTCTGACATCAGCACCATGTCCGCGGTTTCCAGGGCCAGGTCTGTGCCTGCACCACCCATTGCGACCCCAAGCGACGCCGTTGCCATGGCCGGGGCATCGTTCACCCCGTCGCCCACCATCGCAACTTTGCTGCCGGACTCAGTGAGTTCAGCAACTATGCGTGCCTTGTCCTCCGGCAGTGCGTTGGCAGTGACCTGATCGATGCCGGCTGCCTTGGCGATCTGCCAGGCGGCGGCCTCGTTGTCGCCGGTCAGCAGCATGGTCCTGTGGATGCCAAGGTGCTTCAGCTCATTCACGACGCCGGCGGCATTGTCCCGTAACGTGTCACGCAGTGCGATCAGACCCGCGCAGCTGCCCGCAACAGCCGCCAGAACCACGGTGCAACCCTCGGCCTCGAGGACTGCCTTCCGGTCCAGGACTGCCTGGGGGACCGTCACACCGGCCTGTTCCAGCAGTCGCCGCCCACCGACCAGCACCTGTTTGCCAGCGACTTCAGCACGGACCCCGAAGCCGGTGACTGACTCGAAACTGCTCAGTTTCGCCAAACTGTCATTGCCCGCTGCCTGAACGATGGCGGCTGCCAGCGGATGTGCACTGGGCTGTTCGGCAGCTGCAGCCAGCCGCAGCAGTTCGGCCGCTTCCATGCCGAGTGGTTCGACCTGCGTGACCAGCGGCCGGCCGTGCGTCAGTGTGCCGGTCTTGTCAAAGACGACCGTATCGACGGTCGCGGCAGCCTCGAGCGCCTGTCCGCCCTTGGCGAGCACGCCACCGCGGGCAGCCCGTCCCAGGCCGGCCAGTATCGCTGATGGTGCTGCCAGACCCAGGGCGCAGGGACTCATGACAACCAGTGCGGTGATTCCGCGCCGCGCGCTCTCCATGAACTCCATCCCGAACAGCCACGGCAACAGTACAGTCAGCACACTGATCAGCAGGGCGGCCGGCGCGAACCAGCCGGTGAACCGTTCAGCGAAACGCTGACTTGGTGCCTTGTTGACACGGGCTTCCTCGACGGTCCGCACCACCCTGGCGATGGTGCTGTTCTCCGGCGCTTCGGTCATGGTCAGCCGAAGCGCACCCTCGCCGTTGATGGTGCCTGCGAACACAGCTGAGCCCGCCTCCTTGAGCACCGGGACCGACTCGCCCGTGATCGGAGCCTGATTGACGTTCGAACTGCCGCTCAGCACCAGTCCATCGGCAGGCAGGCGTTCGCCGGCCTTGACCAGCAGGGTATCGCCGACCCGCAGTTGCGCCGTCGGCACGGTCTCGACCTGGTCACCGGTCACACGGTGCGCTACGTCGGGAGCCAGGTCTTTGAGTGCCGTGATGGCACTGCGGGCCCTGCGCATCGCCCGGTTCTCGAGGGCGTGACCCAGGCCGAACAGGAAGAGCAGCAGGCCGCCTTCCAGCAGGTCACCGATCGCGGCGGCCCCCAGGGCCGCCAGCAGCATCAGTGCGTCGATATCGAAACGGCGGCGGCGAGCGGCAGCGAGCGCCGAACGCACGATGTGCGCGGCTGACAGCACGTAGGGGAGGGCGTACGCGAGTATCAGAGCCGGTCCGCTCACCAGCCCGGTGCGTTCCAGCAGCCAGGCACACAGCAGCAGCACGCCGGCCGCCAGGGTCATCAGAAGCGGGTCAGGAAGTCGGTAACGGCTTTGGGGCATGCCTCACGATAACCAGCAGCGCGGAACAGGCTGGCGACTTGTGAGACTGCTCAGCTGGCCAGGTAGCGCGCCAGGTGCTGACCGGTCAGCGTTGTGGCTGCTGCGACCAGGTCAGCGGGTGTGCCTTCGAACACGACCTGCCCGCCCGCCGTGCCGGCACCCGGTCCGATGTCGATGATCCAGTCCGCATGCGCCATGACCGCCAGGTGGTGGGCGATGACGATGACCGACCTGCCTGAATCGACCAGCCGGTCCAGCAGGCCGAGCAGCTGCTCGACGTCGGCCAGGTGCAGTCCGGTGGTGGGCTCGTCGAGCACGTATATGTCGCCCCTGTCACCCATCTGGCTGGCGAGCTTCAGCCGCTGGCGCTCACCGCCCGAGAGCGTGGTGAGCGGCTGGCCCAGCCCCAGGTAACCCAGACCGACGTCGACCAGCCTGTCCAGGATCTTCGCGGCGGCGGCGACCTTCGCCTCGCCACGACTGAAGAAAGCTGCGGCTTCCTCGACCGGCAGTGCCAGCACTTCGGCGATGTTCAGACCAGCGAGCCGGTAGTCCAGGACCTCAGCCTGGAAACGTTTGCCCTGGCAGTCCGGGCAGACCGACTCGACGGTGTTGAACGGCCCCAGGTCTGTGTAGATGACCCCTGCGCCGTTGCAGCCGGGGCAGGCACCCTCGGAGTTGGAGCTGAACAGGGCCGGTTTGACGCCGTTCGCCTTGGCGAACGCCTTGCGGATGGGCTCCAGAATCCCGGTGTAGGTTGCCGGGTTGCTGCGCCGTGAGCCACGGATGGCGCTCTGGTCGATGGTCACCGCCCCGGCGGACGCAGGCATCGAGCCGTGGATGAGCGAGCTCTTTCCGGAACCCGCCACACCGGTCACCACCGTCAGCACTCCCAGGGGGACGTCGACATCGACGTTCTTCAGGTTGTTGGCCGACGCACCCCGGATGTGGATGTGACCGCTGGCACTGCGGACCGATGGTTTCAGCCCGACCCGGTCATGCAGGTGCTTCCCGGTCAGTGTGTCGCTCTTCAGCAGCTGCTGGAAGCTGCCCTGGAAGGTGATCTGGCCACCCCTGGAACCGGCGCGCGGACCCAGGTCGACCACGTGATCCGCGATCGCCATGGTGGACGGGTTGTGTTCCACCACCAGGACGGTGTTGCCCTTGTCGCGCAGCGACAGCAGCAGGCCGTTCATCTGTTCGATGTCGTGCGGGTGCAGCCCGCTCGTGGGTTCGTCGAACACGTAAGTTATGTCGGTCAGTGCGGAGCCCAGGTGGCGCACGAGCCTGGTGCGCTGCGCCTCGCCGCCCGAGAGCGTGGCCGCAGCCCGGTCAAGCGTCAGGTAACCCAGGCCGATGTGGATGAACGCATCGAGTGTGCGCTGCAGCGATTCCAGCAGCGGTGCAGCCTCGGCTTGCTTCAGTTCCCGGACCCAGGCTGCCAGTTCATCGAGCTGCATGGCACAGACGTCGGCGATGCTCTTGCCGCTGATCTTCGAGGAGCGGGCCAGCCCGTTCAGTCGGGTGCCCTGGCAGGCCGGGCAGTCCTTGAAGGTCACGGCACGGTCCACGAAGGCCCGGATGTGCGGCTGCATCGAGTCCTTGTCCTTGCTCAGGAAGCTCTTCTGGATCCGCGGGATCAGACCTTCATATGTCAGGTTGCTTCCGCCCACCTTGACCTTCGTGGGCTCCCGGTACAGGAAATCGTGCAGTTCCTGCTTGCTGTACTCGCCGATCGGTTTGTCACCGTCCAGGAAGCCGCTCTGGCTGAAGATCTTCACGTACCAGCCGTCCGGTGAGTAGTTGGGAACGGTGATGGCTCCCTCGTTGAGCGACTTGCCGGCGTCGAACAGGGCGGTCAGGTCGAAGTCGCTGACCCGGCCCAGGCCCTCGCACTCCGGGCACATGCCGCCGCTGATCGAGAAGCTGCGGGCCTCCGTCTTCTTGCCCCCGGGGGTGTCGAGCGTTACTGCACCCTTGCCGCTGACCGTGGCGACGTTGAAGGAGAACGCGTTGGGCGGGCCGACGTACGGCTGGCCCAGCCGGCTGAACAGGATGCGCAGCAGTGCGTTGATGTCGGTGACGGTGCCCAGGGTGGAGCGCACGTTCGCGCCCATCGGCTCCTGGTCGACCATGATCGCGGTGGTCAGGCCCTCAAGGTGCTCGACATCGGGTCGGGGCAGTTCAGGCATGAAACCCTGCACGAAGGTGCTGTACGTCTCGTTGATCAGCCGGCGCGACTCTGCAGCGATGGTGTCGAACACCAGCGAGCTCTTGCCTGATCCAGACACGCCTGTGAAGACGGTCAGGCGTCGTTTCGGGATGTCGAGTGAGACGTCCCTCAGGTTGTTCTCGCGCGCACCCGTGACCCGTATGAGGGTGTGGGCATCGGCTGGCTCTGACATGGCTGACCTCCTGAACCGTTACAGACTACATGTTCAGACTGGTCTGCCGGGCCGGATGCAGTCAGGGCCGTGCCTGTTCAGGGCCTGCGCAGCGTCGCTTCGAAGTCGAGCCAGCCTGTCGGCAGGCTCAGGAAACCGTTGTAGACGGTCGCGCCGGCCTCGAGGCTGCTGAAGCTGAATGACAGTTCCAGGTCCGTGCCGCTCAGGGAACCGTAGATGGAGAGGTACGGGGGCGGCGGTGCCTGAACGCCCAGGTCGGACCGGTAATCGTGCAGGCGGTGGCTGGACACGGTTCCCTGGGCGACCACATCCACCGGTCCGCCCAGTGAGGCGGGCCACTGGCCATTGCCACTGAAGGTGTAACTGTCATAACCACCCGACAGTTCGGTCAGGTCCGCGGCAGCCAACTGCAGCGTCAGCGTGCCGGCTACGGTCTCGGGGAACTCCCGGACCAGACTGCCGGCTGACAGGTCGACCTGCAGTACCTGCCGGCGGTCACTGAGCACGAAGAGCTGCTCGTCTGCAGCCACCAGGCTGGCAGTCCGCCAGTACGCCCCGAAGTCGCTGTCACCCAGGTGGCCGGGTGGCAGCTGGAACAGGTCACGAAGCTGCCGGCTGACCGGGTCGAGTGCCTGGATCAGCCCTGAGCTGCTCACGTGCAGCACCTCGGACGTGTCATCCGCGAACCCCAGGAAACCAGACGTCTGCAGCTGGGT
>CAYPKV010000017.1:0-8089 GCA_964411415.1 uncultured bacterium | reverse complement strand
TGGTCTCAGGCGCAGCCGTCCGGATAACCTGGACGCCCTTGCCGAGTGTGCTCAGGTCCCAGAAGCTCAGCGCGCTGCCGTTGCGACTGCGCTTCATCCCGTCAGGTGCGTTCCTGACGGCTGTGCTGCTACCCGCCTCCCCGCTGCGCGCGTCCCACCACCACACCCGCGTGCCGGAATCCGCAGTCCGGCCATGGACGAACACCCGGCCCGAACCGGTCGCAGTGCTCAGCACCGTGACGCCCGCAGGCAGGCTGAAAGAAACCTGTTCCCGGGCACCGTCCGGCATGGTGACCATAGTGACTTCCGCTGAACCGGCGCCGTCCGTGTCGAACCTGACGAAGGCATCAAGCGTCGCGTCGTAATCCGCCGGCCGCACTCCGGCGAAGGCTGCCGCATCTGCTTCCAGCCAGCTGCCATCCGGCTGCCTCTGCCAGCCGTACACGGTCTCGCCCGACCAGGCAAGCAACAGTCCGTGAGCCGGCACATACTTGAACGACCTCACGTCCGGTTCGAGCAGGCGGACGTCCATCAGCCACTCGCCATGCAGGACACGCGGATCATCCGGGAAACT
Source organism: uncultured bacterium (assembly GCA_964411415.1). Taxonomy (GTDB): domain Bacteria; phylum Deinococcota; class Deinococci; order Deinococcales; family Trueperaceae; genus CALDPK01. The sequence goes on along the minus strand of CAYPKV010000017.1, from coordinate 7,515 downwards.
GACCGCCACCGGCGGCGGGTAGCGGTGACAGGCGGCCAGAAGGACGAGCAGGGCAACGGCCGAGATCCGGGCAGCCACCCGGTACATGTTCCTGGTTTTCATGTTGCTGACCAGTATAGGCCACAGAGGCGGCTGTTCAGGCGCACCGCCGCTGCTGTATATTGATGAAAATCCCCTGGAGACACCATCCCATACATGAACGGTAAGACCATATTCGGCCTGATCATCCTGGCAGCAGCGGCTGCCCTCCTCTTCTGGAACGAGAACCGCGCTGCCCGCACCCAGCGGGCGCTCGAAGAGAGCGGCGGAGTCGTGGTGAGTCTGGCACCCTCTGCACTCAGCTCGGCACAGGACGGTGCACTCGTTCACGCAGTCGGTAACATCAGCACCCAGGCTCAGCTTGTCGACACGGACCTGGGTGTGGCCCGCAGCGCCCTGCGCCTTACCCGCGAGGTCGAGATGTTCCAGTGGCGACGCATCGCCGGGACCGGTGATACGCAGGACCGTTACGAGACGACCTGGTCCGCGGACCTGATCAGCAGCACCGGCTTCGCCGCAGGCCGGGTGAACCCCGACAGTCTGCCGTTCGCCTCAGCAAGCTGGCAGGCGGAACCCGCAGTTCTGGGCACACAGCAACTGTCTGTCAGCCTGCTCAACCGCCTGTCGGGCCTGCAGCCACTGGAACTCACCGGAGCTGAACTGGCAGCCATCCGTACTGCCCTGTCACTCGAACTGGCAGAGTTCAGTGATGGCCGGCTCTACCTGCCGCTTGGTTTCGGTTCACCTGACAGCCCGCAGATCGGTGACGTCCGGGTCAGGTACACCTGGGCGCCCACCGGCACGTACAGCGTCGTGGCGAGAAAGTCCGGCCAGCACCTCGAACCGTTCGTTACGGGCAACGGAGTCACCATCGCGATGCTGCGCAGTGGCAGCGTCAGCGCCAGCGAGATGATCGATACCGCACAGTCGCAGAGCTCCGGCAGCGCGAACATCATGCGGGTGATCGGCGGGATCCTCGCGGTGATCGGTGCTGTCGTACTGTTCAGGCGCAACAGAGGCACCCCCGCTGGCTGAGACGTGCCCTGAGCAGCAGGGATAAGGAAAGGGCCGGCGTTTCGCATCTGAAACACCGGCCCTCAATCTGGTGGAGCTGAGGGGATTCGAACCCCTGACCTCGTGAGTGCGATTCACGCGCGCTCCCAACTGCGCCACAGCCCCGCTTGTGACCCTCAGCGAGGGTGCCTGAAAATTCTAGCATGTGGGCAGACCACGCAGTAAGACGTCGGGCAACGCTTAGTACGGCTTGAGCCAGGGCACATGAAACACGCAGGTTCAGCTGGTACTCTTTTCACATGAAAACGCGATCCCGCGCCATCCGGGTCACACTTTTACTTTGCCTGGCGCTTCTGCTCGCTGTTTCTGGCCAGGTCCTCTCCCAGGACCTGAGCTCACAGGTGCAGTTGCGGCTGGAGATGTTCGTCGTCACCACTGAGAACGGCCAGGAACAGTTCACACCATCCATCACCGCCCGCGAGGGGCAGACAGTTGAGTACCGCATACTCGCCGTCAGCCACGCAAGCGAGCCGTTGCAGGCCGGAACGGTAACGGTTACGGTTCCCATCCCCGGCGACACTACCTTCCAGGTCAACTCGGCAGTGCCGGTCTCAGAGAACGTACTTGTTGAGTTCCGGGTTGGCGACAGCGAGTTCATGGTGCCCCCGGTGTTCGTCGAGACGGACGGCAACCGGCGGATCGCCCCGCCGACCGAGTACACCGGCATCCGCTGGACGCTGCTGGATGAGTTCCAGCCTGGCGAGCAGCGCCAGTTCAGCTTCCGCGTCACCGTCAACTGACCGTCAGACAGGCAGAAGCAGGCTGCCCCGGGGCTCAGGCTCCGGGGCAGCTTCAGTTCATTCCGCGTACTGCAGTTCGTACAGCTTGCGATAGTAACCGTCTTCGTTTCGCAGCAGCTCCACGTGGCTGCCTTCTTCCAGCAGCCGGCCCTTGTACATCACCATGATGCGGTCGACGTCCTGGATGGTCGACAGGCGGTGGGCGATGATGATGCCGGTCCGTCACTGCATCAGCTTCTCCAGCGCGTCCTGGATCAGCTCTTCGGTCTCGGTGTCGACGTTCGCGGTCGCTTCGTCCAGCACGAGCAGTATGTCCGGGTTCTGGACCAGGGCACGGGCGAAGGCGATGAGCTGCTTCTGCCCGGTGGAGAAGCCGGCGCCCCGTTCCCGGACGACGGTGTCGTAACCGCTCGGCAGCTTCGAGATGAACTCGTGCGCGTTGACGAACTTCGCGGCCTCGATGATGCGTGACATGGGGATGCTGTCGTCCTCGAGGGAGATGTTGCTGCGGATCGTGCCGGAGAACAGGAACGGGTCCTGCAGCACGATGCCAACGTGGCGGCGCAGCTCGATCTGGTCGTAATCGCGTACGTCACGGCCATCGATCAGGACCGCCCCCTTCTGCACGTCGTAGAAACGGGAGACGAGGCTGATGATCGTGGTCTTGCCTGCCCCGGTGTGACCGACCAGGGCGACGCTCTCGCCGGGCCTGATCTTCAGGTTCAGGCCGCGCAGTACCCAGTCCTCGTCCTCGTAGGCGAACCACACGTCGCGGAACTCGACCTCGCCGCGGAAGCTGTCGAAAGTTAGGGCGTCTTCCTTGTCGGTGATCTGCTCGGGCGTGTCCAGCAGGTCGAATATGCGTTCGCTTGACGCCATCGCGGCCTGCATGATGTTGAACTTGTCGCTCAGGTCCTGCAGCGGCCGGAAGAACATGCTGGCGTACTGGCTGAACGCTATGAGCACACCGATGGTCACGAAGTCGTTCAGGCCCGGGCCGACGATGTGATACGCGCCGTACCAGATGATGACGGCAGTCACCACCGCACCGGTAAGGGTGACCGACGGGTGGAACAGGCTGAACCAGCGCACCTGTTCGATGTTGGAGTCCAGCAGCCGCAGGTTCAGCCGGTCGAACTGCTCGCGGTTGCGACCTTCGCGGTTGAACAGCTGCACGGTCTTCATGCCGGTCAGGTTCTCGGCCAGGTAGGCGTTGGAGATGCTGGTCCGCAGCCGCACCGACCGGTAGGCGTCACGGATGCGTGAGCGCAGGAAGTTCAGCACGAGGAACAGCACCGGCATGATCGCCAGCGTTATGAGCGCAAGCTGCCAGTTGATGATGAACATGTAGACGACCAGGCCGATGATCATGCCGAAGTCGGCGATGATACCCACGATGCCGTCAGTGAGCATCTGCTGGATGGCGTCCACGTCACTGGTGATCCTGGTCAGCAGGCGGCCCACGGGGGTGCGGTCGAAGAAGCCCAGGTGGAGGCGCTCAATCTTGGCGAAGATCTGGTGCCTGATGTCGTAGATGACGTGCTGCCCCAGCCAGGCGATGACGTATGTGTAGGCGAAACGCAGTCCGAAACTGAGCAGCCTGAGGCCCATGTAGATGAGCACTATGTTGAGCAGGCCCTGGAAGCGCTCATCGATGCTGTAGCCATTGAACGGCGGGGTGTCCGCCACCAGGAAGTTGTCGATGGCGCGGCCGATGAGGCTGGGGAAGGCAGGTGCCACGGCGCTGTAAGCCAGGAGCAGCAGGATGCCGAGCGTCAGTTGGAGGCGGTAGGGCTTGAGGTAGCCCAGCAGCCGCCTGGTGACGTTCATGTCCAGCTCGGTGCGGAAAGATTCGCCTTCTTCGTTGAGGGCGCCCTCGCTGCGGAGGCGCTTGACGTGCTTGCGCCGGTTACGGCGGAACTCGTCCTTGAGCGCCTGCGGGTCGTAGTTGCTGGCGCTCATGTCCGTGAGGTTGTGCCGCTGCTCGCTCATGCCTGCTCCAGATCGCGTTCGAGTTGCTGGCGCCGGTCTATGTCCGCGTACCAGCCGTCAATCGCCAGAAGTTCCTCGGGTGAGCCCTGCTCCACTATGCGGCCGTGGTCCAGAACAATGATGTTGTCGGAGTTGCGGAAGGCGCTCAGGCGATGGGCGACGATCAGCGAGGTACGGCCTTTCTGCACTGTTTCCAGGCCCTCAAGTATCCGGGCTTCCGTCTGGGTGTCCACGGCGCTCAGCGCGTCGTCCAGGATGAGGATGGCGGGTTCCCGGATGATGGCCCGCGCCAGCGCCGTCCGCTGCCGCTGTCCGCCGGACAGTGTGACGCCGCGCTCGCCCAGGCTGGTTTCATAGCCCTTCGGGAACTCTTCCACGTCGCCGGCCAGCTGCACCAGACGGGCCGTGCTGCGGATCAGCTCCTGCCGTTCGGCCGAGTCGTCGGGCGGCAGCCCGTAGGCGATGTTCTCCGCGATGGTGTCCGAGAACAGGAAGGGTTCCTGCGGAACAAGACCGATGTGGCGGCGGAGCACCTCAAGCGGGAACTCGCGGATGTCACGCCCGTCGATCAGGATCTCGCCTGAGCTCGGGTCAACCATGCGGGTAAGCAGCTGCACGATCATCGTCTTGCCACTTCCGGTGCGGCCGGTGATGCCGAGCGATGAGCCGGCTTCGACGACGAAGGAAACGTCCTGCAGGGCACGGGTGCTGCCGAAGTTGAGGCTCACGTTCCGGAACTCGATCCGGCCTCTGATCTCGCGCAGGCCGTAGTTGGTCATGTGGCCGTCACGGACCCGCGGTGGCTGGACGAGTATCTCCTTCAGCCTGCCCCAGGAGGTGATGCCACGCTGGAAGACGCTGGCGATCCAGCCGAGGGCGATGATGGGCCAGCTCAAAGCTTCGAACAGGAGAAGGAAGGAGCTGAACTCGCCGATGCTCAGCTCGGCGCCGATGCCCAGCACCTGGCGTCCGCCGATCAGCAGGATCACCGAGGTGGTCATGCCGAACAGCACTTCCATCAGCGGGAACAGCGGGCCGTCGGCTTTGACCAGGTGCAGGTTGCGCTCTATGAACTGGTCGTTCAGACGGCCGAACTTGGCGACTTCACGGTCCTCGATCCCGAAGCCCTTCACCACCCGTATGCCGGCGAAGTTCTCCTGCGTCATGGCCGAGATGTCCGAGAACTTCTGCTGTACTGACTCGTAGCGCCGGTGCACCACACGGAGGATCAGGAAGAAGGTCAGCGTCATCAGCGGCACCAGCACCAGCGTCAGCAGGCTCAGCCCGGGGCTCAGGCTGAACATCCGCACGAAGCTGAACACCAGCAGGGTCAGTGTGTTGAAACCCTGGAAGATGCCCACGCCCACCCACATGCGCACCGCGTTGAGGTCGGCGGTGAGGCGGGCCATCATGTCTCCTACGCGATGGTTGTCGTAGTAGTTGGAGTCCAGGCGGGTGAAGTGGTCGAACAGGTCGCGGCGCATGTCAAACTGGATCTCCCAGCTTGCGCCCAGGATGGTTCTCCTGACGATGACCAGAACGACCGCGGCACCACCCACCGCAGCCAGAATGGCGAGCGAGAAACCCCAGACGCTGCGCATGGTCATGCTGCCGTCTGCCAGCGCGTCGATGGCACGACCGGTGATCAGCGGTGCCAGTGTGGCGGTGAAAGACGAGACCAGAATCATGGCGATGCCGATCCCGAACTGCCAGGGATAGCGTCTTACATAAGCAAGTACGTCACGGAACGGTTGCAACTTTTGTGGGACCTGCCTTCTGGGTGGAACGGATGCTTGGCGTGCCGGGACCGGCAACTCAGAGCCCCTGGCGGATGGAGCCAGGGGCATATTGGCGAACGCCATTATACAGACAGAAAAGCGGCTTGCAAGCAGCCGGGAACAAGCTTGTGCCGGTCAGCGTGCGCGTTGCAGATCGCCGTAACGGTCGCCGTTCAGGGTGAGCCTGAAGGTGACCATCGGTTGGCTGGTATCGAAGGTGCCCTGCACCCATTCGCCGCCCTGCACCTGCTGTTGTGCGACCAGCTGTTCCTCGCCGCTCAGGGAGGTGGCGTACACGCGGGCAGTTACGGTGGGGATCCCGGGCTCGATGTACCAGTTGTAGGCCAGGTCGCGGTCCACAGGTTCGACGATGTCAACGTCCGGGTTGGGCATGGGAATCAGCCTCGGGTGCACGTTCACGGTCAGGTGCAGTTCACCCTGGTCGACCCAGCTGCCGGCCCGGGGCTCCTGCTCCACCACGCCGGCGGGACGGCTCGTGTCACTGATCTCCGTTACGGTCACGTCAAAGCCGGTCGCTTCTGCCCGCGCCTGCTCCAGGCTCAGGCCCACGAATGACGGCAGGGGTTCCATGTCAGCGTCGCCGGCGGCAACCTCCAGCGCCAGGCTGGCACCCTCCAGCTCGAAGGTCTGACCGGCAGCCGGATCCTGGGCCACTACCGTGCCCGGCTGCACGCTGATGTCATTCACCTGGGTGACGCTCAGCTGCGCCTCTTCCAGGCCGGCCGAGAGTGCCAGTTGCAGGGCCTCCTCCAACTTCAGTCCGGTCAGTTCGGGCAGCACGGCAGTGGGCACGGGCTCGCCGGAACTGACCAGCAGGTTGAGCGGGGTGCCTTCCGCGACCGTGCTGCCGGCGGCCGCACTCTGGGCCAGGACCGTCCCCTCCGGCTGGTCCGATGGCAGCCAGGCGATGCTTCCGGCCTGCAACGGGTTGCCGGCAAGTGCCGCTGTCACTTCATCCGGCCAGGACAGGCCCGTTACCTCGGGCACCACGAGCGGGCGCACCTCGCCCTGCGGAAAGGCGTAACTGACCTGCACCACGCTGCCGTGTTCCACGTTGCTGCCGGCCGGAGGCTGCAGCAGCAGGACGGTGCCGACCGGCTCATCGGACGGCGTGGCCAACGGTTCGGCCCGCAGGCCGCTGGCGGCCAGTCTCTGCACCGCGTCCTGGACCATGCTGCCCCGCAGGTCAGCCACCACCACCTGGGCGCTGGCACTGCGCTGCCAGTTGGCGGCCAGCAGGGTCAGGGCAGCGACGAGCAGGATCGCGAATGCCAGACCATTAGTCACGGCGGCCTGGGGCAGGCTGCCGCGTTTACGGCGCCGCTCGTCCGGCAGGGGGGCGCCAGAAACCTCGTTCAGCTGGCCTGCGTCAGCCCAGGCGAGTCCGTAGATCTGGCTGCGGCGTCCCACCCGCCTGACATCAGCCTGCGACGCACTGAAGCCAGCCTGTTCGAGTGCCTGGACCAGTTCCGGTTCGGTGGTTCCGGCAGGTGCGCCCTGAGGCGGATGCCAGGCCACGTAATGAGCGCCCGGCCGGGACACGACGTCATAGACGGCGGCCAGGCCGGACTTCTGCAGACGGCGCAATCCGCGCCGGTACATCTCGAAACTGCGTTCCTGTTCTGCGTCTACCTCGAACCAGACGATCCGCAGCAGGGTGCCGTCCGGAGCGGAAGCTTCGAAGAGCGTCTGCCTGGAGCCGGACCGCTCCTCCCGAATGATCTCGTACTTGCCGTCTAGCAGGGGCACGTGGTAGCCTCCGCAGCTGGTTCAGTCGGAAACCTAGTCAGATCCTGGCGTGGGCCGGGGATCGAGCGGCGGGGTGCCAGGCTCGCGACGCGGACTGCCGTCCTTCTTCTCCTGGGTGCGGG
>CAYPKV010000016.1:14609-26635 GCA_964411415.1 uncultured bacterium | reverse complement strand
CGCCACCCTGGGCGGCGCCGGTGTGGGAGCGCGTCGGGTACAGCTTGCTTATGACGGCGACGCTGACCCCGGGATGCTGCGCCGCGTAGCGCGCAGCCATCAGGCCGGCCCCGCCGGCACCGACTACGATGACGTCGAACCTGTGTGCTCTCTTCATGAAACAGTCCAGCCGTTCAGCAGTGACGCAACTTCGTCGTACTGCGTGTAATCGATGCCCCACAGCGAGATGAGTCCGATGACCATCACCGCGATGGTGAGCGTGTAAAGAACGATCTTCCAGACGAAGCGGCGCCCGGCCTTGCGGTTGTAATCCTCGATGCTGTAGCGCAGTCCGTTGGCACCGTGCAGCATGGCGAGGACGAGCAGGGCGGTGTTGAAGATCTTCAGCCACGGCGTACCCAGGCGCCCGGTGACGAACGCGAAGTCGACGTCACCGACGTTGATCATGATGTTCGTCATGAACACGTGGGCGCCGACGATGATGATCATCAGCAGGCCGGAGACACGCATGAAGATCCACCAGGCGAGCTCACTGTTGGTGCTGTAGGCGGTCCGCGCCTCCCCGAGCGTGCGGGGCTGTTTCTGGGTGACTGCCATCAGTGCGACATCCCTTCGATGATCTCAGGCACGATCTTGATGCTGAAGGCAACGAAGATCAGGACGCTCAGCACCATCGTCGTGTACCAGAGCTGCCGCTGATAGCGGACGCCCCAGCCCGTGAAGTCCATCAGGATGATCCGGAAGCCGTTCAGGGCGTGATAAACGACGCCTGCTCCCAGTGCGAGCAGCCCGAACCGGAACGGCCAGGAGTGGAACATCACCATCGCGCGGTTGGCGACCTCCGGACCGAACATCGCCAGGCTGATGTTCACCACGTGGATGAACAGGTAGAGGGCGATGGCGATACCTGACGCCCGGTGCAGCATGAACGCCCACTGCCCCTCTCTGCCTCGGTACATGCGAAACCTCCTTGCAGGCGCGGTTTTCTGCCTGCGTTGCTGGTTGCGCCATCCTACCATGAGACACTCCCGTGACCGATATGCTTGGCCTCATGCACAGACGTCGCCTGCTGGCCTTCGACCTCGACCAGACCATAGTCACCAGTGACCACCAGTTGCCCACGCTGATCCGCGACGCGATCTTCCGCGCCCGTGACGCCGGCCATCTGGTGGCCGTGCTGACCGGCCGGCCGCTGGCCACTGCGCAGCCGATCCTCGAGCAGCTGCAGATCAGCAGCCACTTCAGCGTCAACCACGGCGCCCTCGTGTTCGGCGAGTCCGAACAGGTGCTGCGCCGCGTCCGCCTGCCCTGGCAAGACGTCCTCCGCGTGCTGGACCCCGACCTGCTGGTCGAAGGCCTCGAGTACTCGCTCGTCATCGACGACACGCTGTACGTCCGCCAGCCTGGTGATGAACGCTGGAAGTGGGCACACACCAACAACCGCCGTGTCGACGTGTTCAGCATGGAACTGAACCGCGACGCCGACAAGGTCGTATTCAGCTCTGACTCCGACCCGTTCCACCCCGAGAGCTCTGAACTGCTCAGCCTGGCGTCGATGCTGGAAGACCAGATCATGGAGCGTTATCCACACCTGGTGACGTACCTGTGGAACAACGGCTACCTGGAGGTGACCAGCCAGGGATCGGACAAGGGCAGCGCCCTCGAGCTGCTCTCTTCAGAACTGGGCGTTGCGCGCGAAGACACCGTGGCGTTCGGCGATGGTCTGAACGACCTGACGATGCTGGAATGGGCCGGTCACTCGGTTGCCGTAGGCCCGCACGCGCACGACCGGGTCCGGGCAGCGGCTGACGAGCACATCGCACCGCCGGAAGAAGCTGGCGTAAGCGAGTGGCTTGCGCGGAACCTGGGTGTCTGAGTTGAGCGCAGCCCTGGACCTGGCTGCCGTGAGCGCCGAAACCTTCGAGCCCCACCTGGGAACGGAGTTCGACCTCGGAGCCGCCGCGCCGCTGCGGCTGGACCGGATCCGGCGCGGCAAAAGCGGCCCTGCCACTGGACGTGAGCCATTCAGCCTCGAGTTCAGCGCCGACCACCCTGGCTCCCTGGCCCAGGGCACTTTCCGGCTGACGCATGGTGAACTTGGCATCATGGACCTGTTCCTGGTGCCCCACGGGCCAGACGCGGCCGGCAGGTTCACTTACTCAGCCGTCTTCGGCTGAGACTCCATCAGCAGGTACGGCCCGTTCTCGCTTACCGGTTCGAAACCAAGCCGGGCGTACAGATGCCGGGCAGGGTTGAACTGTTCCACATGGATGCTGACTGCCTGACCGGCTGAGTGCGCCTGCACAAGCAACTGCCGCAGCAGTGCAGTTCCGATGCCCTTGCCCCGCCAGTCGGGCAACAGCGCGATGTCCATGATCCGCAGACCAGCGGACCCGTGATGCAGGTACAGACGGCCTATGGCCGTAGCTTCCGCCTCGATGACCAGGAACTCTGCTCCGTCGTAGTGCGCGCGGTAATGCCGGTCCTGAGCCTCGAACTGCATGAGCACGAACTCAGCCTTCTGCTGCTCGGTCCAACCGGTACGCCTGAGTTCCTCCGCCCGGGTAGCGGCGTACACCTCGAGCAGGTGCTGCCGGTCGGCTGCCGTTACCGGCCGGACAGTGATCCGCTCAGCCGACAAGCCAGGGGGTGACCCAGCCGCTGCGTGGTGCAGCTGCCAGTTCGGTGAGCGTGGAATCGGTTCCGCTGGTGTCAGCGAGGCCGGTGAGTACATGACGGCCGGGCCGACCGTTCACCTGGCCGGTCCTGAACAGCTGAATGTCGTGGCCCAGCGACCTGAACGGCCCTGCGGCCAGTTGCCGGCCCAGCGCCAGCCCGAAGGCCGCGAACTCATCAGGCTCCGCCCCCGTCGACTGCCTGAACGCCTCGGTCAGTTCCGGCTCCTGTGGCAGCCAGGCGCTGGCTGAGTGGATGCCTGACGGTGCTGAATCATCCAGGGTGAGGCTGCTGGCCGTGACCAGCGGAACGCCAGCTGCCTTCAGCTCGCGCAGCCAGCGGCCGGACTCTCTGCCGGAGTGGAGCACGTGTACCACGCCGGGCTGATGACTCAGCACATGAGCGACAGTCGCCGGAACCCCATGAGGGCTGTCGGTCAGCAGCACGGACGCAACCGTGCCGCCACCTGATTCGAAACCTGCCCGGTAAGCCGCCACCAGGTCATAACCGGAGTCGTACAGCGAAGTCAGCAGCACAGCAGGTCCGTTCGCTGCTGCTGCAGCCCAGCGGCCCAGGGCATGATCGGTGCGCCACTGGCCCAGCCCGGTGCTGGTCACCGCCGCATGCCGTTCACTGTCACGAGGCACGTTCTCACCGGCACTGAGCAGCAGTACCTGCTGGCCCAGCTGCTGGACCAGCGGGCCAGCCACGGAGGTCATACCCGGGTGCTGCCAGGCGAGAAGCTGCTGTGAGCGTGCTCCCCTGACCAGTTTGCCGGCAGCGCTCCTCAGTCCGGACATGCCGGGCCGCTGTTCCAGCAGCCGGACCTCCTGCTGCAGACCCAGACGCAGACCCGCAGCCAGGTTGGCGCTCAGATGTGGCCGCAGACGGGAGCGGCTGCTGAGCAGGATGGTTTCCGGTGCAGCAGTGACGCCGGCTGAGCGGGCCAGTGCAGCGCCGGGGCCCAGTGCCACCGTGGCTGCCAGTGCTTTGATGAAGCGGCGCCTGTCGATTGACCTGCTCATGACCGGGGCGGGAAGATGCCCTGCAGGGCGATGCAGAAGTTGGTGCTCAGGTACGGCTGCATGTTGTCATGAGGCAGGCTGTTGCCGGCCGCACTGAGCGCAGTTGGATGCAGACCAGCGCTGGCAGCTGCGCCCGGTTCAGACCAGACGGATACTCCGACGCTGCGGGCCAGGGTCCGGCCGGCGGGGTCTCTGCTGTTCGCCAGGAGTGACGTGGCCTGTACCGGATGACCGTGCTGCGGCAGTTCGCTGGTCAGGAGAGTCACATCGCGCCTTCCGCCAGCCTCACCCAGAATGTGGGGGCTGAGACCGGGGCCTGCGCCGGGCTGCATCGGGGCCCGCTCGCGCAGGTCAGGCAGGGCAAAAGTGGTAATGCCATTACCGCCGTAGGTCGTGCCCAGCAGCGAGAACAGCGCGGTGTTCTGGCTCAGCGGCAGCAGCTGCCCGTCACAGTGGGCCCAGCCCTTGGGCGCGAAGTCGAAGCCGAATATACGTATCTCTGCCACGAAAGGTTCTGCCACGGTTCAGCCTCCCTGATTCGGAAACACGCCGAACAGCGCGATGATGAAGTTTACGCACAGGTACGGCTGCAGGTTGGTGTGCGGCTGCGCACCGCCAGCTGCTGCGATGAACCCGCTGTTCACCGGTACGGACGAAGCTCCCGCACGGTAGACGTCCAGGTTCGTCGGTGTTGCCAGCACCCGGCCCTGCGGGTCGGCAGAAAGTGCGGCACCGGGGTCGGGGTCCGCGGTGAGTGAATGGTTGTGGGCGGGCAGCTGGCTGACAGCAAGGGTCACGGCCTCAGCGCCGCCCACCTGCCCGATGGCATACCGCTCGCCCTGATGGAGTGGCAGCCGGCCGCGCAGGTCGGGGAGGGCGAAGGTCGACTGATCGCCACCGTAGGTGTTGCCGATCACCGCGTAAAGCGTTTCGTTCGCTGCGATGGAGAGGAGCTGACCGTCGCAGAATGCCCAGCCTGCCGGTGCGAAGTTGCCGGCGAACATCCTTATCTCACCAACATATGGATCAGCCACTTCAGTATCCCTTCTTCAAGTCCGGGACGGGAATATTCCCTGGAGCGCGATGCAGAAACTGATGGTCAGGTACGGCTGCATGTTCTGATGCGCCTGACCGCCGCCGGTCATACCCAGCATGTCTCCCGCCAGCTGGACAGTGCCGCTGCCGCCGGAGTACAGCTCCGGTCCTGTCGCCAGCAGGGCACCGTTCGGTACCGGTGCGGCTGCCGCAGCGGTCGTCGCCTGGACCACGTGGCTGTGTTCCGGCAGTTGAGCCACGCTCAGGGTGACCGTTTCACTGCCGCCAGCAGTGCCGACAGGAGCAGCATCCCCGAAGTGCAGCGGCACCCGGCCGCGCATGTCCGGCAGGCCGAAAGTGGTCGTGCCGTTGCCACCGAACCGGGTGCCGAGCAACGAGAAAAGCGCCTGGTTCTGGTTGACCGGCAGCTGCTGTCCGTTGCAGTGGGCCCAGCCACCGGGTGCGAAGGCGAAGGACATCATGCGGATCTCGCCAAGAAAAGGTTCAGCCATGATCAGTTACCTCCGAACGGGGCGGGTACCCGGCAGGCCTGCGCGCCGCCGGCGACGTCAAGGTTACCCGTCGCGATGACAGTCGCATCGTTGTTGCTGCCACTCAGGAAGTTCTCCAGCTGCGAACCGTTCTGCGCTCCACCCGTGTATCCGGCTACCCAAAGCAGGTTACCGGCGTACTGGTCGATGACGATATCGGCGGCCGCCCCGGTACCAGACGTAAAAGAGTTGCCTGAAGCGTTCAGGCACAGGCTGGCTGCCTCGTCTGCACTGCCATTACCGCTGTCGGCAGCCAGGCCAGCATATGGCCAGTTCCCGATCAGGTTGATCGTCGAGTTCAACAGCGTGAGTTCAGTGACGGCGCGACTGCCTTCACGGGCGACTGCCCTGACACCGAAATCCCCACCCTGAATGGAGCTGTTGCTGATCTGCACCATCGTGCTGGCAGCATCCTCGCTGACTGCCCACACCCCCACAGAGGCGGACTGCGCCTCAGTGGTCGTCAGGTCACTTTCTGAAACGCTCAACCGGATCCGGGCTTCATCCCGGCCGTACAGGTTGATGCTGCCGTGGCTTACCTGTACGTCGAGATCCTGAAGGTAGAGCCTGGCCTCCGCCGAGCCCTGCATGACGACGTCAACGCCGGTCCGGCATGCCTCAAGCTCGAGACTGCTGAGGTGGAGCTGCAGACTGCCAGCCGTGTTACCACGCACGTCGATGCATCTGGACGTGGGCGAGGCATCACTGACGATGCGCCCATCAGCCACGTTTATGGTTCCCTCCAGGTCAGTCAGCGTGACCGGCGCGTGACTGAACTCGGAGCCTACCCACAGAAACTGCGCCGCGACCGAACCATCCGAAAGTTGCAGGGCTGGCCTGTCCATCGCATACAACGAAGTGTCGCTGACCGTGAACTGACCGAAGCCAGCGCCACTCAACAGGGGTGAGGCTGAAGCAGAACCGCTGATGCTGAGCCCATGAATGCTGTTGCCCGAGGCAAGCACCAGGCCGATGCTGCCCAGCGCCACTGAAGCATCCGCTCCGGTGGGGCCCGTAAGTGTGGGGACCGTCGCGCTGCTGTTCCAGGTGACACCAGCCAGGGCCGGCAGTTCACCGGTCGCCGCCTGCCCGATCAGCCGTACGCCGTCATTCAGGGTTATGCCGCCTGGGTAACTGCCGCTGTAGAAGAACACAACAGCTCCGGCCGTCAGGCTGGGCAGGCTGGACAGTGACATGAACGGCGCTGCAATGGTTCCTGTACCGGCAGAAGTTGCCGCCGCGTCCAGGAACCAGATGATGCCTTCAACATCAACAGAAACAGTCGCGCTGCTCGTGCCGAAGCCGTTACGGACCGTGTACGTGAACGTATCAGTGCCTGTGAAACCTGCCGGTGGGTGGTAGGTCAGCTGATCGCCGCTGAGCTGCAGCGCTCCGCCGGCTGTGCTCGCAGTAGCTACGCTGTCCAGCACGAGCAGGTCGCCCGTGTCGTTGGCCAGCAGGTCACCCGTTCCATAGCTGCGCCAGGTGTTGCCCAGGACATCCGCAACGGTGTCCGCGACGGCCTGAGCCGGCTGACCGACCTGAATGGTAACGGTGGCCGTGCTGATGCCAGCGACGTTGCCGATGGTGTAGTCGAAGCTTGCATAACCGGTGAACCCTGCAGCCGGGCTGAAACTGAAGGAACCGTCTTCACTGACCGTGAAGGTGCCGCCGGTACCGGTACTGCTGGTGGCCTGCACGGCCGGCGCCGGTACGCCCGTGTCGTTGGCCAGGACACCTGCGGCAGCGTCCACCTGGAGCAACTGGCCGACTGCAGTCGCGTAACTGTCGTCCGCGGCAACTGCCCGTTCAGAGACGGATACCGTCACCACTGCCTCGCTGCTGCCAAGGGGGTTGGTAAGTCGGTAGTTGAAGCTGTCAGTACCGGTGAAACCCGCCGGTGCCGTGTATAAGACCTCCGCAGCAGTCAGCATCACGCTGCCGCCGGAGCTGCTGGCGCCGGACACAAGGCTCAGCTGCGCCCCGTTGACTGAGTCGTTCACAAGCAGAGCGTTCAGCGGGATGACGAGCTCATTGTCTTTCACCGACCAGAGGTCGTCAGGCACAGCAGCTGGCGGCTCGCCCACGGTAACGAACACCGTCGCCGTTGCCGTACCGGCCGGATTGGTTATCGAGTATGTGAAGCTGTCCTGACCCACGAAGCCTGCCGGCGGCGTATAGGTGACGGCGCCGTCTGCCAGCAGTCCGTACGTCCCGCCCTGCGCCGAGCTGCCCGTCATCGACGTAACCACTGGAGCCGGTGAGCCGGCGTCATTGCCCAGGACACCTGGTGCTGCGACGCTGAGTGGCACGCCCGTACCTGTGGCGAAGTGGTCATCAAGCGCCTGCGGCAGGTGGCTGACCGAGATGGTGACCCGGGCGGTGGCGGAGCCGACACCGTTGGTCAGGGTGTAGCTGAAACCATCAGCGCCGGTGAAGCCGGCTGCCGGCGCGTAGGTGAAACTGCCGTCAGCTGCGGCTGTCACCGTGCCACCATGCTCGCTGAGGGTGTCATGACTCAGCCGGGCTCCGTTCAGAGCATCGTTGGCCAGCAGTCCCGGCGCGGACACCGTCAGCGGCACGTCCAGCGTGGTCGCGAACAGATCATCGTTTGCCTCGGGTGCCATGCCGACCGTGATGGTCACGGTCGCGGTGTCTGTGCCGGCCCCGTTGCTCAGGGTGTAAATGAACGTATCGGTACCAGTGAAACCCGCGGCCGGCACGTACCTGAACGAGCCGTCGGCCGCCAGGGTCACTGTGCCGCCTGCGTCGCTCGTGCCGCCCACACTGGGAGTTGCACCGGCGGGCAGATCGTTCGCCAGCACGCCCGGGGCCGGAACCTCCAGGGCAGTATCAAGCGCTGCACTGAAGCTGTCATCGACAGCATCAGGTGCAGACTGACTGACGCTCACGCTGGCAGCAGCTTCGACCGGTTCGAAACCGGGGCCGCTGACGGTGAGCGTGGCCGTGAAGGAGCCCGCAGTGTCGTAGCTGTGCTGGCTGCTGCCAGCTGCGCAGGCAACGGCTGCGGCTGCACCTGTGCCTGGGTCCAGGCTGCAGGTGAGTGACGACCCGGCAGGGTTCGCTATATCCCAGCTGAGAACGACCGGGACACCGACTTCCACCGTTTCAGGCACAGCCGTGAAACTGGTGATGCGCGGTGCCTGCTGGCAGTCGAAGGCGCCGGTCAGGGAAGCCGACTGGCCATCCGGCAATCGAACGATGACAGCGCCACTGCCGTCAGGCTGACCAGCGGGCAGTGTTCCGGTCAGCGACGTGCCCTGCACGATGCTGGCACTGGCACCACCGGGGAGGATTATGCGGCGGGTGCTGCCACTCACGGTGACGTCCTGCAGCGGCAGTCCGCAGACCGTCACGCTCAGCACACCGCTGAATCGGCCACTGCTGGCCTGAAAGAAGTTGGCTCCACTGATCGTGAGGCTGGTCCCGGCAAGGGGGCTGGCTGCCTCCGGACTTACGCCGGTGATCGTCGGAGCGGGAAGTACGGTTGCCTGTCTGGCACAGGCGCTGATGCCCAGTACGCTGAGCACCAGCAGCAACATCCATCTCAGTGCCCTGCGCGGGCACCCATCGTCTTCGTTCTGCTCCTGCACGCGTTTATCCCCCCAACTGACCGGAAATTAGCACGCTGGAACCCCACCCATGGAGCATCCGTCACGGAATGTGCGATTATTCGCAGCTGCAGCTGATGCCAGACCAGGTACGGTCGGGCTTGTTCACCTCTCGAAGAAAGCGATGAAGTAACTGGCGCCTGCGTCCGTCACGCCTGCCACCACCAGCTGATCGCTGCTCCACAGCTCCAGATCGGTCGTTGAAATTGCGTCTGCTGCGAACAGTTCCAGCCACAGCAGCTGCCCGTCGCTGGCCAGCTTCGCTACGAATGCGTGCTGCACAGTGCCCGAGGCTCCGTACTGGCCGGCGGCGTAGACGTTGCCCTGACTGTCGGTCACCAGGCCCGAGACGCCGACATCGCCCGTCGGTCCGAGCTGGGTGCGCCACAGCTCTGTTCCGTCAGCTCCGTCGAGTTTGGCGATGAACAGCTCGTTCAGTCCCGGTTCGGGGTTGAGCCAGCCGCCCACCAGGACGTCGTCGTTCCAGTCGGCTGCGACCTTCGTGGCCCTGTCATCGCCGGCCGTGCCGATCAGGGTGGACCATATGTCTGCGATCGACAGTTCCGGCAGGAACGCGCGAATGAGCGCGTCGGTCCCACCGGCGTTGGTGTAAGGACCGAAATCGCCGTCCGTGTAGCCAGCGATGAACGCGCGGTTGAGGGAGTCCGCCGCAACCGCTGTCGCGTAGTCATCGCTGCTGGTCTGCAACTCCGTCCAGAAACTGCGCAGTGGAGCTGCACCCATGATGAGCATGCTGGAGTTGCCTGAACCGGCAAGCGGCACCATGTCCGAAGCACCGTAGTAGCTCATCTGGCCGCGCCGGGCGACATCGACCGCCGGTGATATGCCGGGCATGGTGCTGCAAACCGACAGCGCGCCCGACACCTGAGCATGCTGGCTGTCTGCATGGAGACTCCTCATACCCCCTGTCGAACAATTCGGCGGTGGGCCTGACTGTGCAAACTGACCGTAGAAGGCATACGCACCCGCAGCCGGATAGTCATCTTCGAGCGCGATTCCACCACGGGTGCGCAGACCCGTCCAGCGTGTACCACTTGAAATGCCGGATATCGCGTCGAGCACGATGACATCTCCGTCGCCGCAGCCTTCGGTGCCGATGAGCACGAGGCCGCCGCTCAGGTTCGCTGCCAGGCCGGTCGGGCAGTAACCCGTGTCAGTGGTCAGCGATACCAGCCTGCTCACCACCTCGACAGTCGCGCTGACGCTCAGCCCCGGGTACTTCGGACTGGTGAGCGTGATCGTGAAATCGCCGGCCGTCAGCGGAGCGGTGAAATCTGCGCTGCTGCCGTTCGAAACGAGAGTTCCGCCGTCCGTGGACCAGGTCACGTCATCATCGCGGACCCCATCCACCCATGATTCGAACGTGAAAGTGGCGCCGGGATCCATGATCCAGTGGACCGGATTAAGCAGCAAGGGGAACTGCAGTATCTCCACTGTTGCCACCGCTGCGCTGGCCGGATCAGCGTTGCTGGTTGCCGTCAGCGATACTCCTGCACTGTGCCGTCCGCCGGTGCGGTAAACGTGACCGTGTTGCCGTTCACGGCCAGGGCGACTGCCGGAATGACCGTCCAGGTGACCGTCGTATCGGCCGCGCCCGTCACCGTGGCCGCGAAATCGTGCTGTTCAGCACCGTAGAGGCTGGCCGTTTCGGGAGTGACCGTCACCACGACGGGCGGAGGGGGTGGTGGGGGCGGCGGGGGCGGTGCAGCAGTGACCGTTATGGTCACCTGAGCCGTCACTTCAGGCCAGGCGGCCAGGCTGGCCGTCAGCGTCACGGTGCCAGCCGTGGCTGGTGCAGTGAACTGCACCGGATTTGCGGTTGCGTCCAGGACCGAACCCGCGCTGGCACTCCAGCTGACACTGTCATCAGCTGCGTTCAGGACGGTCACGCTGAACTGCATGCTGTCACCGGCCTGCATGGTTGCGGTCTCGGGGCTCAACCTCAGCTCCGGCTCTGCCACGACAGGCTCAACACATTCGAAGGCGTTTTGCAGCACCGCCGGTTCAGTCACATGCGGCGTGACCATGACGATGTCGCTGACCCCAGGCTGACTGGCAGGCCCGAGCGTGCCGGTAACTGCTGTCGCGATGCGCCCGCTTACCTCGCCGAACGGCACGAGCGGCAGAACGGTGAACCTGGGATCCACGAAGCGGACGTTCTCAAGCGGCGCTCCGCACACCATGACCGTCAGCCGGCCGGCATCACCGGGGTCACTCAGGTTGTGCCGCTCCAGCTGGAAGTTACTGCCATCCAGCCGCACGGTGGTCGCCTCGCCCAGCGTTGTCCGGGCCGGCTGAGACTGAAGCCGGCGTCTGCCCGCACGGCGAGCTCCACCGGCTCCTCAGGCGAGCCCAGCTCCAGGAACGCCCAGGCCGCCCGGATGTTCACGCCAGCCTGCCCTTCACCGGACAGCCCGGCCGTTGCGCCGATGCTGAAGCCGCCCTGCGCGAGCGCGGCTGTAAGCAGCAGCATCACCAGACCCACACTTGTTGCCCGGATCACTCGGTACAGCTGTGGTTGCATTCTGACCCCAGTGTTTCTGCTTCGAAGATTGGTTACCGCGAACGTAGCACGGTGTCCTGAAGGGTCGGGTGACGATTGCCTCAGACTCGTCTCAGGGGGTAAGCCAGCCGAGCCACAGGTTGCCGTCTGTGCCGGCTACCACCGGGCCAGCTTCGGTGATATCCAGCTGCTGGACTGCCAGGCCGGTCCGGAACCGGTATCGCCACAGTTCGCTGCCGGCAGAGTCCAGGCTTAACAGCAGGTCGCCTTCAGCGCCGGCCCCCAGTACGTACAGCTTCTCTGCACCTGCAGCCGCCACGGCCGTGACGGCGCTGATTCCTTCCGGCTCCAGCGTCCATACCGTCTCACCCGTGCTGTCGAACATCTGCACGAAGCCGCGTTCATCAGCCCCGCCCAAGTCGAATGTGCCGCCAGCCACGACTGACCCGGCCATGTCAGCCAGCGTCACGACGGTGTCACTGCCGCTGCCGCCGATGAACCGGATCCAGTCGACCTCGAGGTCCCGGGTCAGGGCCAGCACGAAACCATCGTCAGCGCCGGTCGGCACTTCGCTCCCGAACGG
>CAYPKV010000016.1:0-14509 GCA_964411415.1 uncultured bacterium | reverse complement strand
CCCAGACCGTCCTCTGCCAGGATGATCACTTCACCGGAGGCAGCGTGGGCGAGGCTGACGGCCAGGCGACCGTCCCCGGAAAGTTCCAGGCCGGTCACTGTCGCCGGGGCTGTGAGTGGCAGTTCAAGGGTGGCGGTCAAGCGGTCTGCGACGGTGACGGTCGCACTGGCACTGACCGAGGGGTCGGCGGTGCTGGTGGCGGTCACCGTGTGAACGGCGCTGCCGTTTCCGATGAGCAGCGTGGCGGTGTTGCCGTCTACGGTCAGGGTCGAGCCGTCCGGACCGGTGAGCGCCCAGGTGACGCCGCTGTCCGCTGCCCCGCTTACCGTGGCAGTGAAGCTGACACTTTCGCCGGGCAGCACTGAAGCAGCGGCCGGGTCAAGCGTGACCGTGACCTCTTCGGGTTGTGCAGCATGGAGGCATTCGACCGCGTCCGGCAGAACGAGCCTGGTGCCATCTGCCAGGCTGACTACGACGTCGCTCACGCCTGCTACGGCAGCTGCGGACAGGTGGCCGCTCAGCTGGCGCGCGACGGTCGTAGTGACCACGACCCCGGGTGCGAGTGAGTGGCGCCGCAGTTCCCCGCCGACCATGGTCACACCATCGAGTGGTGCACCACATGCCTCGGCGCTCAGGCTGCCGAAGCCGTGGTCATGCAGGTCACTGCCGGATATGAGCAGTTGAGCCGGCTGGCCCAGGGTCAGCACGTCAGGACTGACCCCGGTGACCACGGGGTGACGCCCGGCGCCTGCGGAGTCGCTGCAGGCGGTCATGACTGTGAGCAGGAACAGAAGCCCGCTGAGGCGGAGGATCAGTTGCACGTACGGACACTTCCCATCAGGCGGTATTGGCCTTACCGCCCAATTCAACCACAGCTGACGGTCAGCGCAGTGCTGCCAGGAACTCCTGGCGGGTGCGGGCATCCTGCTGGAACGTGCCGCGCATGGCGTTCGTCAGCGTCCGGCCCCCCTGTTTCTCAACGCCACGCATCATCATGCACAGGTGGCTGGCTTCGGTCACGACGCCGACGCCCATGGGCTGCAGTATGCGCACAAGCTCGTCAGCCAGCTGGGTGGTGAGGCGTTCCTGCACCTGCAGGCGGCGGGCGAAGACGTCGACAAGGCGGGCGAACTTCGACAGCCCCATGATGCTGCGGCCCGGGATGTAACCGATGTGAACCTGCCCGAAGAACGGCAGCATGTGGTGTTCGCACATGGAGTAGAACTCGATGTCACGGACGATGATCATCTCGCTGCCCGGCGCTTCGAACAGCGCCCCGTTGAGCAGTTCGTCGATGCTGGCGGTGTAGCCGCTGGTCAGGAACTGCAGTGACGCCGCGACGCGTTCCGGGGTCTTGAGCAGGCCTTCGCGCTCCGGATCCTCGCCCAGCAGTTCCAGCTGCCGGGCTACCAGTTCTCTTAAGCCTTCGTTGTTTCCAGGTGGTGTGCCCATAGTCCGGGCAGTGTACTATGCCGGACTTTCAGGCTTCGAACCCGTCGCTGTCACTCAGCTCATCCGTGAACGCGTGCAGCGCCATCACCGCCTTGGAGACAAGGATGGGGCAGTCGGCGCGTGCCGCGAGCGCCAGGGCGTCTGACGGCCGGGAATCCAGCTCGACCTCGATGCCGCCTCTATCCAGGATCACCTGACCGAAGAAGGTGCCTTCCCGCAGGTCAGTGATCTGCACCCGTACGACCTTCGCACCGAGCAGCTCGATCATCGACAGCATCAGGTCATGGGTGTGCGGCCGGGCAGGCTGCTCTTCCCTGTCACGCGCTGCTACGAGCGCCATCGCCTGGAGGCTGTCCACGACGATCGGCAGTATCTCGTCCGTTTCCGTGCGCAGCAGGACCAGGAAGTGGTTACCCTCGCCGGACATGGCGATGTCTTCGATCACTGCGTTGACCATGTGAACAGTTTAGCCGGGGAAGATGAGCAGCGGACTGATAAGCTTTCAGCCATGTACGAGAGCGTCATCGGTCTGGAGATCCACCTGGCCCTGAGCACAGACAGCAAACTGTTCTGCACGTGTCCGGCGGATTCGTTCCAGGCGGAACCGAACGCGAACACCTGCCCGGTGTGCCTGGGCCTGCCGGGCACACTGCCCCGAGTCAACCAGGCGGCAGTCGAGAAGGCCATCATGCTGGCCCTGGCTGTCGGCTGCGAAGTACCGGCAACCACGCGTTTCCACCGCAAACACTACTTCTATCCCGACTCGCCGAAGAACTACCAGACCAGCCAGGCCGACGGGCCGATCGGTGAACACGGTTACCTGGAGCTGCCCGGTGGGCGCCGCATCGGCATCACCCGCTGCCACCTCGAGGAAGATGCCGGCCGCAGCGTGCACCCGCCCTACGCCGAGCACAGCCTCATCGACCTGAACCGCGCCGGCAGCCCGCTCGTTGAGATGGTCACCGAACCGGACCTGCGCACGCCCGAGGAGGCCCGGGACTTCCTGGCCATCGTACGGGCGGTCGCCCAGGCACTCGGCGTGTCCGATGCCTCGCCTGAGGAAGGCAAGATGCGCGCTGACGTCAACGTGTCACTGCGCCGGCCCGGTGAACCGCTTGGCACCAAGGTCGAGATAAAGAACCTCAACAGCTTCAAGAGCGTGGCGAGCGCCCTGGAGTTCGAGATCCGCCGGCAGGCCGACCTGCTGGACGCCGGCCGTGAGATCACCCAGCAGACCCGCGGCTGGAACGAAGGCGGGCAGAAGACCTACCTGATGCGGGAGAAGGAAACGTCGGCCGATTACCGTTACCTGACCGACCCGGACATACCCGTCATCACCATCGATCCGGCGTGGCTGGAACAGATCCGTGCCGCCACACCCGAACTGCCTGCCGCCAAACGCGAGCGCTACCTGCGGGTGGGGGTACGCGAGGCTGAGGCGGACCTCATCGCCTTCGACCGTGACCTGGCAAGGTTCTTCGACCGTGGCCTGGACGTCCTGCAGGAGACCGGTTCGAAAGCCACGCCCCAGCAGCTGGCCAACTGGCTGGGCAGCGACGTGACCGGACAGCTGAACACGACCGGCACGCAGCTGAAAGACTCGGCGCTGACCCCCGCCGCGCTGTGCAGCCTCATCTCCCTCGTCGCGGCCGGCAGCATCAGCGGCAAGACTGCCAAAGACCTTCTGCCCGAGGTGCTGGAAGGCGCTGTGCCGGAGCGGCTGGTCGAGGAGCGTGGTCTGCTCGTCATCAGCGACAGCAGTGCGATCGAAGCGCTGGTCGACGGGGTGATCAGCGAGAACCCGGCTCTGGTGGAGAAGGTCCGCCAGAACCCCAACGCCATCAACGCCCTGCTCGGTCAGGTCATGAAGGTCAGCCAGGGCAAAGCACGTCCTGAGACCGTCCGGGCACTGCTGCAGGAACGCCTCGGGGTCGGCTGAATGCGGCCTGGCGGCATGCTGGTTGAGCTTCTGCCATCCATCTCAGAAAGGCTGGACTGATGAGCAAATCACTGAAACCCGTTCTCCTGGTGCTGTTCCTGCTGGCTTCGCCTGTGGCGCTGGCGCTGGACGGGCTTACCGTCGGCCTGGCGGCAGTCGGTTCGACAGGCGGAGCCGCCGCGAACCTGAGCGTCACCATGCCAGTCACGTCGTTCAGCCTGACCGGTACTGACTTCCAGCTGGCTGCGCGCGCGGACGCCGCACTGGCCATCCCGCCATCAGGTGCACCAGCGGTTGGCGTCGCGGCGCTCATCGGCACGGTCGATGCCGGTATCGAAAGGTACCTGGGTGCCGGCGTCGGCGTCGGCTTCAGCCCGTCCGGGGCCCTGCCGAGCGGTTACGCGCTTGCCGGCCTGCGGTTCCCGCTGGCGGAGCGGCTCGCCGCGTTCTTCGAACTGCAGCTCGCTTTCAGCGCCCTGCACTCGGGACCGGCCGCAGCCCTGGGACTGCAATACACGTTCAACTGGCCGTGATGCGCCGACTTCAGCTCGCTGGCTGCACGGTGGCCGGCCAGCGGAAGTCTGCGTCCGGTCCGCCAGCCGGATCGCTGCCCAGCCGGCAGCCGGGCACGTGCAGGCTGAGCAGCTCACGGATGCGTTCCCGGTCGTGTGCC
Organism: uncultured bacterium; assembly: GCA_964411415.1. Taxonomy (GTDB): domain Bacteria; phylum Deinococcota; class Deinococci; order Deinococcales; family Trueperaceae; genus CALDPK01. Next base: position 10,445 of record CAYPKV010000016.1, on the reverse strand, counting down.
AGCGCTGCAGCGGTCAGGTCGGCGACGGCCTCGTCAAGCTGCTCCGGGCGCAGCGGCTCGAGCTCCGCGGTGTAGATGCTGCGGTGCTCGGTCACCCGGCTCTTCTCCTCTTCCGTCATCAGTTCCTCGAACAGCTTCTCCCCCGGGCGCAGGCCCGTGAACACGATGGGGATCTCCGTCTCCGGGTCGAAGCCACTCAGGCGGATGAGCTCACGGGCCAGGTCGACGATGCGGACCGGTTCGCCCATGTCCAGGATGTAAGCCTCGCCGTTCCTGCCCTGGCTGGCCGCCTGCAGTACCAGCTGGGTCGCCTCGGGTATCGTCATGAAGTAGCGGACCACGTCCGGATGCGTCACGGTCACCGGTCCACCGGCCGCGATCTGGCTGCGGAACAGCGGGATGACGCTGCCGCGGCTGCCGAGCACGTTGCCGAAGCGCACCGACACGAAAGTCTGGTCTGGCCCGGCGGTGCGCGCGGCGTCCTGCACCAGGAACTCCACCATCCGCTTCGAAGCACCCATGACCGAGGTCGGATTGATGGCCTTGTCAGTAGAGATATTCACGAAGTGCGACACGCCGTAACGGACGGCCAGGGTGACCAGGTTGCGGCTGCCGATGACGTTGTTGAAGATCGCTTCTTCAGGGTTGCGTTCCATGAGCGGCACGTGCTTGTGCGCGGCAGCATGGAACACCACGTCGGGCCGCAGGCTGCTGAAGATGTACTCGAGCCGTGAACCGTTCTGGATGGCGCCGATGACGCTGCGATAGGGGATCTCGGGCCAGTCACGGTCCAGCTCGCGCTCGAGGGCGTAGATGGAGTTCTCGCCGTGCCCGAACAGGATCAGGCTGTCCGGACCGTAGCGGCAGATCTGCCGGATCAGTTCACTGCCGATGGAGCCACCGGCACCGGTGACCATGACGCGGCGGCCCTGCAGGTAGTGACGGATGCCCGCGTCGTCGAGTTCGACCGGTGGCCGGCCCAGCAGGTCCTCGATCTGGACGTTGCGGATGCGGTTCACGCCGACCCGGCCGCTGAGCAGCTCGTACATGCCTGGCACGGTCATGTGGCCGACGTGGGGCGCCTGCCGGCGCAGCTCGGCAACGATCCGCCTTATGACCCGGCCATGCTCGGACGGCATCGCGATGAGGGCGTCCCTGACGGCGTACTCCTCCACCAGAGCAGCGATATCGGCAGTCGTGCCGGCTACGGGCACGCCGTGCACTGTGGTGCCCAGCAGGCTCTGGTCATCGTCGATCACGACCACCGGCAGCTGGCCGGTCTCCGGGTGGCGGAGCAGTTCACGGATCACCATCTGCCCGGCCTCGCCGGCACCGATGACCATGACGCGGCGCTGGCTGCGGTGGGCTGGGACTTCTGGGACGGAGTCGGTCATGTTCATCTGAATTAAAGCAGCACCGCACAGCTTCAGCTGTGACGATTGCCCGTTACCCCCTGCTGCCCCGCGGTGTACTCTCCGCTTGACCAACAATCATGGTCCGCGCTAAGACAGGCGAGCCTCCTGCCCCCTGGAGGGAAGCGATGAAGAAGCTGTACCCAACCGCGCTGGCAACCCTGGCACTCACCACTGTCCTGGCGGGCTGCATGCACCTGCCGCCCGTGAACGTCGGTGACCCGCTGCAGCTGGATGGCACGACCGTGAGCATGGTGTCACTGGACCACCTGGCACTCGGCCTGGAGCTCACCAGCCAGCAGGAAGACCGTCCACCGTTCCGCTGGATAGATGAAGCGATACCCGACCCGACGACGTTCGTGACGATGAATGACCTCATCGCGCAACTCCTGCAGAGCCGGCCGCCCCTGGAGGAGACGCTGCCGCCGCAGCTGCCTGATCTCCGTCCGCCCGGCTTCCCGGCAGCGACCCCACCGGAGCTCATGGACGCACTTTTTCGCAGTTACATGAGAATCGATGAGGGCAGGACGCTGCCGCCGGCACCACCTGAGGACCCACGGGCAGCCATGGATCGACTGCAGCAAGAGCTGCAGCGGCGCCTGATCGAAGAACGGGAGCGGCTGCAGCAGGATGTTGCAAGGCGGCGGCAGGAACAGATCGACCGGGCCGCGGAAGCCCAGCGCAGGATCATGGAGGCCGCACTGAACCGGAAGCGACTCGATCCGACCGCCGAGCTGCGCCTGCCGGTTCCCATCTTCATCGAAGGCGGAACACTCGACCTGGATGTGCCGGACATCGCCAGGTACCTGGCCAACGGCTTCCGTCAGGAGCTGAGCATCGCGCAGCTCGAACTGACGGCACCCGACGGCGTCACACTGCCCGGCTACCCTGACCGCCTCGAGGTGCGCGGACTGTCGATAAGCCTGCTGGCACACACCCAGGAACCGGCCGGTGGCGCCGTCCGCCCGCTGATCATGTTCCAGCATGCCGTGCTGCAGCCTGACGATGCGCCCATCGTGTTCGAGCATGCCGGCGGCGGCCGCTATGAGCCCGGCAACGAGGTGCTCTTCCCGCTGCATCTGGACAGCAACACGACCCGCCGGCTGTTCGACGCCATCAACAACGGTCTGCACATCGCCGGCAACGCCGACATCGCCATCTCGCTCTACCCGGCCCTGTCCAGTCAGGTGAGTGTGAACTTCACCCTGCGTGCCGGAGATGCTTTCATCAGGCCCTGACGACTGCCCGGGGGATCCGCGACCGTGCCGGATCCCCCAGCTCTCACAGCTTCACGCCGTAATGGTCCACGTACCAGTCGACGAATCTGGAGATGCCTTCTTCGATGCCTGTGACCGGCCGGAATCCCACAGCCTGTTCGAGTGCCTCGACGTCGGCGTAGGTGGCCTGCACATCGCCGGGCTGCATGGGCAGCAGCACCTTGCGGGCTTCCCTGCCCAGCTTGCGTTCGAACACGTTTATGAAGTCCAGCAGCGGGACGGGCTCTGAGTTGCCGATGTTGTAAAGACGGTACGGCGCGTAGCTCGTCGCCGGGTCCGGCTGGTCGCCGTTCCAGGCGGGGTCCGGGGCGGCGGGCTGGTCCATGGTGCGGATCACACCTTCGGTGATGTCGTCGATGTAGGTGAAGTCCCGCATCATGTCGCCCATGTTGAACACCTTCAGTTCGCGGTCCTCCAGGATGGCGCGGATGAACAGGAACGGCGCCATGTCCGGCCGGCCCCACGGTCCGTACACGGTGAAGAAGCGCAGGCCGGTCACCGGAAGGCCGTACAGGTGCGCGTAGGCGTGGGCCATCAGCTCGTTGGACTTCTTGGTCGCCGCGTACAGGCTGACCGGATGGTCAACGACGTCCTGCACACTGAACGGCAGCCGGGTGTTGGCACCGTACACGGAGCTGCTTGAGGCGTACACCAGGTGCCCGGTCCCGTGATGGCGGCACGCTTCGAGGATGTTCAGGAAGCCGCTCAGGTTGCTGGCGGCGTAAGCACGCGGGTTCTGCAGCGAGTATCGGACGCCGGCCTGGGCGGCGAGGTGGACGACAGCGTCGAACGGCCCCTCGCTGAAGGCAGCTTCGACCGCGTCCTGGTCCGCCAGGTCAGCTCGCAGGAAACTGAAGCCGTCCCGGCTGTGCAGCCTCGCCAGGCGCGCTTCCTTCAGCTCAACCTCGTAGTAGTCGTTCAGGTTGTCGAAACCGGTGACACGGTCACCGCGGTCCAACAGGCGCTGCGCCACGTGAAAGCCGATGAAACCGGCGGCACCGGTGACCAGGATGTGGCGGCTCATACGTCGGCCGGTTTCGGACTGATGAAGATGCCGGGCTGTTCACCCAGATCGACGAAACGGTCGACCGCGTCGAGCAGGTCCTGAGCGGCGGTCTGGCGGATGGCCAGCACCTCGACCCGCTTGCCGCGCTCCTGTACCAGCCGGACGAGTGGCACGAAGTCGCCGTCGCCACTGGCCAGGGCGAGCACGTCGAAGTGGTCCCAGGCGCGCACGATGTCGGCAGCGATGCCCATGTCCCAGTCACCTTCGAGCACGGCGCGCCCCTGGTCATCGGCGCGGTGCACCCGCAGTTTGCGCCGGTTGACGCGGTAACCGAGGCTGGTCAGTTTGGTGATGAAACCGAAGGCGCCACTGTCACCCTCGCGCTCCACCGCGTAGGCGGTGGCCTGCACCAGCCTGCGGCCGCGGGCAGCGGCCGCCAGCAGCGTCTCGTAGTTGACGTTGCGGTCGAAGTGGTCGCGGGCCGAGTGGTAGAGGTTCTGCGTGTCGACGAAGAGCGCCACGCGCTGCTCCGGCCACTCGAAAGCGTTTTGCTGGCTCATAAGCCCGATTGTACTTAAGCCTGCTCCTGCGCGGCGTCCCACAGACCAGGACGGCCTGGCGGCCTACAATCGGGCAGATGGAACTGAAGCCCGCGGAGATAAGGGACGCCCGCCCGGCGGATGCCGCCCAGATCGTCAGCCTGCAGGAAGGCATATACCGTGAAGGCCGCTGGTTCGTGGGCAATCACGCACCGTCGGCTGACACCATCCGGCGGCGCCTGCAGTACCTGAACCCGCACGACTCCCTGTACCTGGTCGCTGAACGCAACCGGCAGCTGCTCGGCTGGCTGGAGCTGAACCGCATGCAGCCGGAACGGATGCAGCACGTCGCACTGCTGACCATCGCCGTCGGCGCACCGTGGCGCCGCCAGGGCCTGGCAGGCCGGCTGCTCGCAGCGTCGTACGCCTGGGGCGGCCGCGTCGGCATAAGCAAGATCACCTTGAACGTGCGGGCGCGCAACACCGGTGCAATCGCGCTGTACGAGCGGGAAGGCTTCCTGCTGGAGGGCCGCGAGAAGGACCACTTCGTGACCGAGGACGGTTTCGAGGACAACCTGATAATGGCCCGGACGATCAGCTGAACCAGCCGCAGGGCCGCGCCTTGCGTTAAACTTCCTGAGCCAACGGGAGGCGTGACTGCAGTGCGAAAGTTGATCTCATCCGAATCAGTGACCGAAGGCCATCCTGACAAGCTGGCCGACTTCATCAGCGACAGCATCCTCGATGCGATCCTGAGCGTCGACAGTGACGCCCGGGTCGCCGCCGAGACCGTGTTGACCAACGGCCTGGCGCTGATCACGGGCGAGACCCGCTACAGCGGCAGCGTCGACCTGACCCGCGTGGTCCGCGATGCGGTCCGGGAAGTCGGTTACACGGACGCTGAGTACGGGTTCGACGCCGTGCATTCCGCGGTCATGCTGGCCGTAAACGAGCAGTCGCCCGACATCGCCATGGGCGTGGACAGTTCGACCGAGTCGGGTTCGGGTGACGAGCTCGACCTGATCGGTGCCGGTGACCAGGGCATCATGTTCGGCTACGCGGTTGACGAGACGCCGCAGCTCATGCCGCTGCCCATCACCCTGGCCCACGGCCTGGCCCGCCGCCTCGCGGAAGTACGCAAGGACGGCAGCGTGCCGTGGCTCAGGCCGGACGGCAAGACCCAGGTGACGGTTGCGTACGAAGACGGTAAACCCGTCGGTATCGACACCGTGGTCGTGTCAGCCCAGCACCACCCGGAGGTCAGCACCGAGGAAGTGCGGCGGGTGCTGCTGGATGAGGTAATCCGCGCCAGCATCGATGATTCGCTGCTCGACAGCACCCGGCTGTTCATCAACCCGACCGGCCGGTTCGTGATCGGCGGGCCGCAGGGCGACGCGGGCCTTACTGGCCGCAAGATCATCGTCGATACGTATGGTGGGGCCGCTCCGCACGGTGGGGGCGCCTTCAGCGGCAAGGATCCGACGAAGGTCGACCGCTCCGGCTCGTACTACGCGCGCTACATGGCCAAGAACGTCGTTGCCGCCGGCCTCGCCGCCCGCTGCCAGATCCAGCTGGCTTACGCGATCGGCGTGGCCCGCCCGGTCGGACTGTACGTCGACACCTTCGGCACAGGCCTCTTGTCCGATGCCCGGCTCTCGTCGGTACTGGCGGACGTGTTCGATGCCCGGCCCTCGGCGATGATCCGCGAGCTCGGCCTGAAGCGGCCCATCTACAGCGCCACGAGCGCCTACGGCCACTTCGGCCGTGAGGAGTTCCCGTGGGAGCAGACGGACCGTGTCAAGCAGCTTCAGGAAGCGGCTTCCTGAAGCTGCGGCTGATTCACTGAAAATTACTGAAGGTGGGCCAGCTGGGCTTTGAAGTCCTCGGCCAGTTCACGGCCCAGGTCTTCAGCTTCTGAGGCTTCACCGCTGGTGGTGGCCTGCAGCATCGTGCCGCTGGCTGCCACTACCGCACCGAACAGGCTCAGTTCACCGTCGCTGCTGACCGTGGCGAGGGCGCCGATCGCCTGCACGCCATCCTCGCTGAGGATCCCGTCCGTGCCGGCGAGCGCCTGGGCGAAGCTGCGTTCTGCGACTACCCGGTCGAAACTGGGCCGGTGCTGCAGGGTGTAAGCGAGTTCAGCTGCGGCGTCGTCGTCCTCGCGGACGATCAGACCGAGGCTGCCCTGGCCGGCTGCAGGTGGGAACGTTTCAACTTCGAGCAGGTCATCGATCAGGTTGCGCCGGTCGAGTCCCATGAGGACGGAGGCGGGTACGACGATACCGTTGACGTCGCCTTCGGCCATGCGCCGGAGATTGTCGTCGAGGCCGCCGCGCAGTATGACGCTCTCGAGTTGCGGGGCGAGCGCTCTGATGAACAGGCTGTCCCTGGTTCCGGTCACGCCCAGGCGGGCGCCTTCGGCCAGGTCGGAGAAGCTTTCTGCTCCCTTGCCGAGCAGCTGGCTGCGCGCTTCAAGCCGCCGGCTCACAGCAACGAGCCGGACCCCTTCGGGCAGTGTGCCCGGCAGGCGTTCCATGCTGACTATCGCTATGCTCAGCTGATTGCGTGACAGGGCGTCGAGCAGTGCTGCCGTATCACCGGCTGCACCACTTGGGACTGTCTTCTGGACAAGGTTTACGTCGGGCCACTCTCCGGAGAGTTCCGCCACGACTGCTCGGGCCTGTGACAGTGCCAGGGCGCCGTCGCGGTTACCAACCACAATTCGCGTCATACGCCTACATTTCTAGCACATCGGGGCTGCTTCAGGCCGCGGCAGCTCCCAGCTTCTCCTGCAGGTGGCGTGGCACCTCAGCGTAATGGTCGTGCCTGAGCGAGAACGCACCCCGGCCACCGCTCATGCTGCGCAGGTCCGCACTGTACGTGTGCAGTTCCGTGAGCGGCACGAAGGCGTTGACGATTGTGACGCTGCCCTCGGCATCCATGCCGCGGATGCGGGCCCGTCTGGTGTTCAGGTCGCTGATCACGTCACCGGTGAACCGCTCAGGGACGCGCACGCGTACGAGCGCGACCGGTTCGAGCAGGACCGGGTCGGCCGCGGCGAGCGCCTCGGCGAGCGCCTGAGCAGCTGCGATCTGGAAGGCGATGTCCTTGGAGTCCACCGGATGGTCCTTGCCGTCGAACACGATCACGCCGACGTCCACGACCTGATGCGGCCCGAGCGGACCACTGCCCAGCGCGCCGCGCACGCCCTTCTCGCACGACGGCAGGTACTGGCTGGGGATGGAACCGCCGACGACCTCGCTGCTGAAGCTGAAGCCGGCGCCGCGTTCAAGCGGCGTGACCCGCAGGGCGACCTCTGCGAACTGGCCGCTGCCACCGGACTGCTTGCGGTGCCGGTAGCGCGCTTCAGCCGGCTTCGTGATCGTCTGCCGGTAAGCGATGCTGGGCCGGGCGGTGTCGACCGCGGCGTTGAAACGCTCCTGTAGCGTCCGTACCGCGATCTCCAGGTGGACGTGCCCCATGCCGTGCAGGACGGTCTCACCGGTCTCGGCGTTGCGCTCGAGCCGCAGCGTCGGGTCGGTCTGCAGCAGCCGGCTGAGCGCGTCGCCAAGCCGGTCCTCGTCTGCCTTCGACTGCGGCTGCAGTGCCAGGCCCATGACGGTGCCGGGCAGCTCCTGCGCCTTCAGCTGCACGGGGCGCTGCGGGCTGGCCAGGGTGTCACCCGTTGCCAGTGCATCGACCTTGACGAGCGCGCCGATGTCCCCTGAACGCAGTTCCTGTACTTCGCTGAGGTCCTTGCCCGCGGCGCGGTACAGGTGACCGGCCCGCAGCGGATCGCCTTCAGCGTTGACGACGAAACTGTCCCCGGGCCGCAGGTTGCCGGCCAGCACGCGCAGCAGGGAGATCTTGCCGAGGTAGGGGTCGATCGTCGTCTTGAAAACCCTGGCCAGGAACGGCTGGTCCGCCCCGAGTTCCGGTGGCGTGCCAGCCTCGACCGGCAGCGGGCCGTGGTCGCTGACTTCCCGGACCGCCTGGGTCAGGAAGTCAAGCAGCAGCGTGATGCCCATGCGCCGCCTGGCTGAGCAGAGCAGCACCGGCGCGAGCACGTTGGCCCGCACCGCGCGGTGGAACGCCGGCAGCAGCTCAGCGTCGGCGATCTCTTCCCCTTCGAGGTAGCGGGCCATCAGGCCGTCGTCGGTCTCAACGATCCGTTCGACAAGGCGTTCCCGGTACTCCTGGGCGATGCCGGCGACCTCGTCCGGGATGTCCCCTTCGGTCATGGTTTCGCTGTCATCAGACCAGAAGCGGGCCCGCATCGAAAGCAGGTCGACGATGCCACGGAACTCCCCCGCCTGGCCGATGGGCACCTGCACCGCCACGACTGACGGCGAAAGCGTGTCGTTGAGTGCCGTCATGGTGCGGAAGAAATCGGCGTTGTCCCGGTCGAGCTTGTTCATGACCACGACGGTGGACAGTTCACGCTCCCGGGAACTGGCCCAGACACGCTCGGTACCGACTGCCACGCCGGACACGGCGGAGACGAGGATGAGGGCCGCGTCAGCGGCGAGCTGGGCGGAGCGGATCTCGCTGACGAAGTCGGCGTAGCCCGGCGTGTCGATGATGTTGAACGGACTGTCCTGCCAGGTTATGGGGTTGACGGTCGTGTGGATGGAGATCTTGCGCCGCTGTTCCTCCGGCGTGTGGTCGGAGGCGGTGGTGCCGTCCTCGACTGCACCTGGCGCGGCTATCGCCCCGGCCCGGAACAGGATGGCCTCGGTGAGAGTCGTCTTACCGGCACCGCTGTGAGACAGCAGCGCCACGTTGCGCGTTTCCGGCATATGCGGATCCTTTCCTGCAGCCCTGGCCGGATCCGGGCCCGGGTGGAGAAGGTGGCGAACGACCTGTACTTACCGGCGATTCTACTACGCGGCTGCCGGCACGGCGGCGCTACTATGGGCCTGTGCCAAGGGAACTCGAGCTTAAGTTCACGACTGATTCGCCTCTGCCGGAGACCGGGCAGATAACTGCCGTGCTGGAACCGCTGGGCCTGAGCCTGGGCGAAGTACGCAAGGACTACGTGAAGGACCGTTACTTCGATGACCCGCGCGCCAACCTGACCCGCGCCGGCCTGGCACTGCGCCGCCGCATGAAGTCCGGGCAGATGCTGGCGACATTGAAGACCCGCGGCACGGTCGAAGGCAGCGTGCACGACCGCGAGGAGATCGAACTGCCGCTGCCCGAGCGCGGCTGGCCCCAGGAGATCGCCGACCGCATCTCGCTGGTCACCGATGTGTCGGCGGTCAAACCGTACACCGTGCTCGACTCGGTGCGGACCGTGTTCCCGGTTATGGACACCCGGGGCGAGCCGGCCTGCGAACTGTCGTTCGACCTGGTGACCGCCAGCTTCCAGCAGGGCACGACGAAAGTGGAGTTCCTGGAGATAGAGATCGAAGCCGCCGCCGGCACCGGTCTGGAGCTGCTGGAACAGGTGGCGGAAGCCCTCGAGGCGGTGATGCGCCTGGTGCCCAGCCCGTTCACGAAGCTGGAGCGCGCCCAGGCTCTGCTGCTTGGCGCCGGCAACTGAGGCCATGAGAATCCTGCCACCGCCGCTACAGTGAGCTGAACCCCGGCCGCCCATAATCTCCTATGCTTGACCGCACAGAGTCAACAGGAGGTGGCAGAATGTTTCAGCTGATGCTCCTTACCCTTACCGGCCACGGCGACGGCTCCGACGACGGTGAACGTCACGAGTACACCCACGAGGAGTTCCTGGAACTGTCGCTGGCTGACCTTGAGGAACTGACCGGCGTGATCCGGCCGAAGAGCTCGACCACCGAGTCACTGGCCGAGTACCGTGAGCGCGCCTGGGCATCGTACCGGCAGGACATCGCCAACCGCGACGAATGGGGCAACGCCCGCCAGGGGGACATGGAACTGCCGGACGGGGACTAGCTCAGGCACGCAGCCGGGCCGCCGGAGGAGTGACCCCGGTGACGCCGCTGGTATAGTTGCTGCATGACGAGTGAACCCGCAGCAAACCGCGCTTCCAGCGGTGTCCGTGACGAGCTTCTGTTCGAACTCATCGGCCTCGAAGCGCAGCGCCAGGTCGACGGCCTGGAGCTCATCGCTTCCGAGAACTTCACCTCGCAGGCAGTGCGTGAAGCCACTGGCAGCGTGCTGACCAACAAGTACGCCGAAGGTTACCCCGGCAAGCGCTACTACGGTGGCTGCGAGATCGTTGACCGCGTCG
>CAYPKV010000015.1:17409-26680 GCA_964411415.1 uncultured bacterium | reverse complement strand
GCTCAACACCAGTTCAGTGGGGCTGGCCAGTTCCTCGGTGACCACATGGTTGCCCGCTGAGTCCAGCAGTTCATGGTCGAAGCCGCGGTTGGGTTCGCCGGTCAGCGTCACGGTGAGGTGGTTGCGGTCCTGGGGCACGGTGATCAGGTACCAGGCTTCGTTGCGTTCCAGCTGGACCGTGCCCTGCAGGGTATCGCCGGGCAGCAGCGGCGCTGCTGCGTCACGGGTCTGGTTGCTGCTGACCAACGTTGCTGCCTCAGTGGTTTGCCCTTGCAGGTACTCGAACAGACCCAGGCTGCTGTAGTGGCCCCACTCACCAAGTGCCGAAGCGTACTCCTCATCCGGCAGGCGTTCGATCACCCTGAGCTCGTCGGCGTAGTGGTAGGTTCCCCGTGGTACCAGGCCGGTGGCACGGAAGCGCACGAAGCGGGCCCAGGCCGGCTCAGCCAGGATGAACGGCACGGGCTGGCCATCTTCACCGTTCAGTACCCACTGACCCAGGTCTGTCCAGGGACCGTCCGGACCAGCAGTGCTGACGCTGATCTCAACGAAGTGCAGCTGCCGGTCGCCACCGACCGTGTCCGGGTTATCCAGCCAGTGGAACTCACTGACCTGTGCCGCCCGGTTGTGGTGGAAGGCGATCACCCACACGCTGTCTTCCTGCTCGAAGTCCTGGCGGGCAGCAACATAGCGATCGTCATTCGCACGGAGCATGTTGTTCGTATGGGCGATTACGGGTGGGTCCGACCAGACCAGGTGGCCACCCAGGTCCGGGTCAGCCAGGTTCAGTCCCTGGCTACCGGCCACCGTACGGGCAGACTCAAGGGTAGTTACAACCTTGAAGGTTCCCAGCCGGATATTCCCCCCGTCGCCCGGTCCGCTGCCTGGGATGTGGTTGTTGTGCATCTCCAGCCGCGCGTAACGCGCCAGCACCGGCTCGGGCAGCACGAAGGCCTGCTCGATCTGCTCTGCGGACAACGAGCCTTCCAGTACGTTCACGTACTCAATACCGTCCGGTGACAGCCACACCCTGAAGTCTCTCAGTGCCGCTGGCAGTGCTTCCGATGTCTGCGGGTGCAGCAGGAAGCCGGCCACTTCAACTGGTTCCTCTCCTGCCAGGCGGACCGTGGGCAGGAACGCCTCGAGCCCGTACTCGGCTGTCACCCAACCCGGCAAGTGATAGTTGTAGTAGCGGTGGTTCACGGGTGTCATACCGTTGAACAGTTCCAGCAGGTTGAAGCGGGAGGACATCTCCTCTTCGCCAGGACCGTCCAGGGCCAGTTCCGCACCCAGGTCCAGCCAGGCAGCGTTCAGCCCACCCAGAAGTTCCTGCGGCACAGGCCAGGTCAGGTGACTGGCCACAGGCTCGGCTATGCCATCGGCCCGAAGCGTCAGTGGAGCTGTAATCTGCGCACCCGCAGCATCCCGGGCACGCACAGTCAACACGACCGGCTGGTCCCGGGCATCAGGGTCGATCAGCAGCGGCACTGACAGCTGTTCCTGTCCCCCGGCCGGCACTGTGATGGTGTCCGGCAGTTCCAGGCTCCAGCGGTGGTCGCTGCTGTGCCAATCCAGCTGCAGTTCCAGTTCAGCGTCTGCCTGGTTCACAGCCGTCAGCTGGAGCTCCAGCTGCTGAGAGCGGGGCCAGTAGGCTGCGGCCGGGCTGGCACTGCTGTACTGCAGTTCGAGCTGCAGGCCGGCCACCTCTGGGATTACTGCAAGTAGGCCATCAACGGCTTCACCGTCCTCCCTATAAACGAGCCACTCAGGGTAAGCGGTCTCACGCCCGGGAGCCACACTGAACGGGTCGAGTCGTTCCAGTTGGAGCTTGTAGTAGTCGCGACTTGGTGAGTCACTGCTGACCAGCAGCAGGTAATCACCTGCGGGCAGCCAGTCGCTGGAACTGAAGGGGATTTCCTGTATGTTGCGCCTGTCCCCGATGAAGCTGGAACCCCAGTACAGCGCCAGGCTGTAGTTGCCGTCCGGCGGCGGTGTGAACTGTAGTCCCACGTGCTGGGCTGCTGACAAGTGGAACCTGAAGTAGTCATCGTCTTCGGGTGACGACACGATGCCTGAGATTGGCAGTCCTAACTCCAGCGGAGTGGCGTAACCGGACTCATCGTTCGGCTCCAGTTCCACATTCAAGGTTGGAGGTTCTGGTGCGACTTCAGCGTCGGCCTGGGCCTCAGTGTCAGCTTGCACCTCTTCAGCCACAGCGCCCACGGACAATGGCGAATCTGACGGAGTCGCTTCAGCTGGTGGTCCCAGCTGGAACAGCCTGAAGGCGTACTCGCCTGAACTCCCCTTCACACTGAAGTAGTGGGTACCTGGAAGCAGCAGCAGGTTATCCAGCTGCAATGGTCCCGAACCTCCCCTTGCCGAGGCCAGGATCCCGCCGGCCGGGCGCTGGTAATGAAGCTCCCGCACCCCACTGCCCAGCACATGGGCCCGCCACAGCTGCGGCTCACCCGTGACTTCCAGGCGGAAGAAGTCTGTCTCCTCCCCATGCAACTGCCCGCGCAGCCTCAGGTCGGCCGGAATGTCCGTGGCCCAGAGCATGCTGTCGTTCGGCTCAGCCTCGCCATCTTCCTCAGGCGCCCCGACCGGATCCAGCAGGAGTGTGTACAGGATGTCGGATTCACTGTTCCTGTTGCGTATCCACAGACTGTACTGACCCTCGGGCAGCAGCAGTTCCGGCAGTCGTACCCCCTCGGCCTGCCTGCACTGCACATCGGTGCCGTCCGCCTGACGCAGGCACAGTTCCAGGTAGCCGTCAGCCGAAGTTTCAAGGTTGAACAGCGTAGCCGAAGCCTCCTGGTCGACCACGAAGCTGAACCAGTCAGTGTCGCCACCAGCATTGATCGTGCCGCTGAGCTCCTGTCCCGGCACCAGGATGTTGGCGGTCGCAGCCTCATCGTTAGGCTCTATCTCCTGGCCGTCCGTGGCGATGCCTTGCCTGGCAACCAGCAGGCGCAACGGCGCCACACGGTCCCCCGGCGCAGTGACCTGCAGGCGGTGAACGCCAGGCTCCAGACCCAGGCTGGACACGCTGGCAAGCCCCGCTTCGCCGCTGGTCATAACGAGCAGCTGGCTGCCGTCCGGAGAGAACAGCGTGAAGTTCAGCTCCTCACCAGCTGCAGCGCTGAGTTCCGTGCGCCACAGGTAGCCGGCATCCTCATCACTGACCGTCCAGTCGAACTCCAGGCTGCTGTCAATGAACCCGGCATAGCTGAACTCCCCTTCGGCCTCGACAGGCCCGTCTTCATCAGCACGCAGCGGCGCGACGTCGCGGCTGGCCTCGTCCCCGAGCAGTGCCAGTGTGTAGCGTCCCTGCCCGCCACTGATTGACAGGCCCAAGTGATACGTTCCCGCTGGGAACAGCCGCGGTGCTGATGTAACCAGCCGACCGTCAGCCGTTGAGACTTCGAACAGCTCCTGGTAGTCCGTGACGTCAGTGCCGTTCGCGGCGAACTCGACCCGGAGCACCTGCACGCTGGTCAGCTGACCGGGTACGGACTGGAGTTCGAAGCGCCAGGGCCGCATGGCATCCTCTTCGCTGACCGTCCACAGAAAGGCATCCTGGTCGGTGTCAGCCAGTTCACCCCAGACACAGAGCGGGTCAGACAATTGGTTGGCAGTGGCCGGCGTGTCGTTCGGTTCCTGTTCCTGCATGCAGTTCTGGGCACTGACGCTGCCGGCGAGCAGCAGGGCCAGGATCATCAGTACTGTCGCGATCGAACGGTGTGCTGTGCAGCGAACTGTCATGACGGCCTCCTTGTTGAGGCTTGCATGCTAGCGAGCTGCCGTCATTCGGCCGTCAAAGGCGCTTCAAGGTTGGCTGAGCAGGCTCTTTACCGTAGCCATCGGCAGGTAGAGGCGATGTGTGTCGTCGGCGAACGGTAGAAAGCCGTAGCGCTGGTAGAACGTGGCCGCATGGTCATTGAGGGCGTCGACTACTACGGCAAACGACGCCACGTGGTCACTGTTCTCCAGCGCCCTCGTCAGCGCCTCGAGCAGGAGCAGCTCGCCGAGTCGGTCACCTCGATAGGCTTCGTCACGGGCCAGTCGTCCGATCAACGTCGTGGGAAAGCGGTCATGGCGCGGTAGCCGTGTGGCCACTTCTTCCGGGAGCTCACTCGCCAGCACAGCGTATGCCGACAGGGTGAAATAGCCAGCCACACGCGTGAGCTCGTCACTGGGTGCGAGTACGTAAGTTACAGCCAGGCGACGCTTCAGGTCCTGGCTGGCCCGGCGCCTGAAGTAATCATCCAAAGACGGCTCGCCACACGAGAACGCTGCCCGATCGTGAATCCTGGAATCGAGCAGCGCAACCGTGAATTTTGGACGAGCAGGCGGCATAACGAGTTAACGTTCCACCTCGACGGCATGGCGAGCCCGGGCAGAGCGCAACGCCTGATTCGGCGCAGGCGGGTTGATAAGCGCCTCAGCGAACGCGCGGCTATCGCGCGCACTCAGTTCCAGTTGCTCGTGCACCTGCAAGGTCTTGTTAGCCTGTTCCAGGGCCGTCGAGATGATGAAGTCACTGAGGCTTACGCCCTGGACGGCCGCTGCCCGCTCCAGCGTGAGCTTCGCATGCTTCGTCGCACGCGCCTGGATGCGCTCGGACCGGTTCTCCTGCTGCGTATACAAAGGCATTTGGGGGCCTCCCTCCACAAGCCTGGCAGTCACTCGACTGCCACAGCACAAATGTACGCCACTCTGGCTCACATGGTCAAGGAGTTGTGAGCAATTCACCCAGTTCAGGGAGTAGCACTGGAGGTCCGATAACGATAGCCGGCCACTTGCTGATGGAGTCCTCGGACTTCATGCCGGCATCCGAGTCTCAGCAGCGCGACCACCCGCATTCAGGGTTGGTGCAGGTCGCACACCCTTCGGCCATGCGCATCCCAGCGCCGCAGTGCGGGCAGGCTTCGCCAGTCTCTCGCAGCGGCACTTTATCGGCGGGCGCTGTCACCCTGGGAGCGGTGGCCGGCGCCACGCCGGGAACTGCAGTCTCCAGCGCTACCGCGATCAGGTCAGCTTTGCTCGTGACGATGCGGCCCTGGTACGTACCGAACATGCCGCCGCTTATGCCCCGCAGGGTCGAGACAAGCGCCTCGGCGGGGATGCCGTACTGCAGGGCGATGCTGACGACGCGGCCCAGTGCTTCGCTGTCACCGTTGGCTTCATCGCCGGCCTTGCCGCTGACGATGAACACCTCACGCGGCTTGCCTTCCGGATCGCTGTTGACCGTGATGAAGAAGCCACGGCGCACCCCGCTGGAGTTGACCAGGTTCACCTTGTCGGTCACACCGTGCATGCGCTGCTGCCGCTCGTACTCTTTCGAGTGGCCGACCTTTGCCACCGCCGCAGCCGTCTGTTCAGCCTCGGCGGCCGGCTGCGCCGGGGCGGCAGGTTTCTCCTGCTTGCCGCTTGTCAGCACCTGCAGGTCACGGCTGCCGTCACGGTAGACTGTGATGCCTTTGCAGCCTTCTTCCCAGGCGAGCTCGTACGCCTCGAGGACGTCACCGACCTTCGCGTCGTTGGGCAGGTTGCACGTCTTGCTGATGGAGTTGCCAGCCAGGGTCCGCCCGCTGCGGTTGCGGTTGCGCCAGTCGCTCTCCGTGTTCCAGTCGAACGCACGCTGAACGGTGGCCTGCATGAGCACGTGATCACGGGGCGCCACGTCGTGAGCGATGACGAACGCGTTCAGGCGTGGATCAGCCGGCAGGTCAGCCAGCAGCGGCTGGAGGCTGCCATGATGCTCGTCCAGCGCCGAAAGGATGGCGGCGTGGTCCCAGCTGCCGTCTGCAGCCGCGAACCGACCGGCAGGCTTCAGGTCTTCCAGCACCTCTTCGAGCAGCGGATGCACGACCTTCACGTAGTCAGTGCCGATGCGGCGGGTGTAAGTGGCTGCGAACACCGGCTCAACACCACCGCTGACACCGGCCAGCATGCTGGTTGTTCCGGTCGGGGCGACGGTGAACACGGCGATGTTGCGGCGTTCCAGCCCGGCGCGTCTGACGCCTTCGGGGACGCCGCGCTCCAGCGCCAGGTCCGCACTCTCGGCCAGGGCGGCTTCACGCATCGTGTCGATGACGCGGCGCACGGCAGCCCGGCCGTCATCGGAGTCGTAACGGACACCGAGGCGGATGAGCATGTCAGCCAGTCCCATCACGCCCAGACCGATGCGGCGCTTGTCCTGAATCGCATCGTGGATCTCCGGCAGCGGGGCGACCTCGGCAGTCAGCACGTCATCCAGGAACCGCACTGCAGTACGGGCGGTCCGGGTCAGCAGGGCGGTGTCGATGCGGCCGTCCCGTACGTGGGCAGCGAGGTTGATGGCACCGAGGTCACATGGTTCACCAGGGTACAGCGGGATCTCACCGCACGGGTTGGTGGCCATGATCGGGCCGTCGATCTCGGCAAGCGGGTTGTGCTGGTTGATCGCGTCGATGAAGATGACACCTGGTTCACCGGTCTGCCACGCGTGCCGGGCGATCTCGTTCAGCAGGTTCCGTTCACGGCTGTCAGCGTCCGCAGTCGCGCGGCGCATGAAGTCGTCAGTGACCAGCACGGAGATGTTGAACGTGCTGATGTCGCCTTCCAGCTCTTCCCTCTGCAGGTCCTTGCCGGTGATGAAATCAAGCAGGTCCGGGTGGGTGGCAGACAGGGTTGCCATGCCTGCGCCACGCCTGGAACCGCCCTGGCGGATCACCCGCAGGGTGGGCGCGTATACGTAACGCAGCGTCGCGACCGGTCCGGCGTGATCGGCACCGCCGAGCGAGGCCCAGCGCGCGAAGTTCTCGAAGATCTCCACGGCGAAGCTGCCCGGTCCGCTGCTGTTGCCACCGGAACCGTGCACCTTCGTGCCTTCGGCACGCAAGTCGGACAGGTCGACCAGCACGTCCTCGCCACCGAGCAACGCGTTGACCATGTCAGCAGCTGCGGTCCAGATGCCGTCGACGCTGTCCTCCACGCGGATGACACCGGCGTGCTGCGGGGCGGAGCCGGGTTCGGTGAAACGCAGGCAGCTGTAGCCCTTCGTTTCGTACTGTCCGCGCACCAGGTCCATGTGGGTGCCGTCCCGAACCTTGGCGAAGTCCGCATGGTCAGGCGAGATGGTCAGCCAGACCGTGCCGAGCGGGCCTTCGTAGTTGCTGCGGCCGGGCAGTGGATCGAGGTTCACACCGTTGCCGCCCCCGACCTTGGTGACAAGTGCCAGTTTCCGTGCGAGCAGCAGCACGCCGGTGGTGCTGCCCGGTTCGAAAGGCGCCCCGTCCTGAACGAAGCAGTTCAGCAGGTTACCGTGTGCGCTGCCCGCACCCGCCAGGATGCGGCCGCCGGGGATGAAGCGTTTGGAAGTGATCAGCTGGGCATAAGCTGCCGCGTCCTGCTGGGACTCTGCAACGCCTTTGCCAACCCGCATGGCCCCTCCGTTGAAGTCTTCCTCCTGGGCAGCGGCATACTGTCGCCTCCAGATCATGTCCTCAAGAGAAATGACGTCCTGCTCGGTGCCAATTGGGTTTGCTGACATCTGATGATACCTCCGGAATATCCTGGGATTCTATCCCGTGCGCCTCATGCTTTCCCGTTGCCCAGGCAGCTGCCGTGGACCTGTCTTATGGGCTAAAGGCTCAGCCCTTCACGCCACCGGCTGCATGGTCACCGGTGAGTGAATCCTGGAACGAATAGAAGACAAGCAGGATCGGTATGGAACCAAGCACTGCAGAAGCTGCGAGGGCGCCCCACTGCGTGTCGAAACGGCCTGTCGTGAAGTTTCGCAGTCCCATGCCAACCGTCCAGTTCTCCTGACCCTGCAGCAGGGTGTTGGCGAGGATGAATTCGGAGTACGTGCCGATGAACTGCATCAGGAAAATGAACAGCAGCATCGGCAGCGACAGCGGCAGGATCACCCGTACGAACGCACCCCAGCGGGTGGCCCCGTCGACCATGGCAGCCTCCTCGAGGCTGGGGCTGAGGCCTTCCAGGTAACCCTTGAATATCCAGGCCGAGAAGGCGATGGCGCCACCGGAGTAAGCCAGGATGAGTCCGCTGAACGTGTTGAGCAGCTCGAGTCTGACCATGAGCCAGTAGACGGCGACCAGCGCCATGAAGCCGGGGAACATCTGCACGAACACGAAGGTCATCAGCGTCTGGTAACGGCCCTCGAA
The DNA here is from genome assembly GCA_964411415.1 of uncultured bacterium. GTDB lineage: Bacteria > Deinococcota > Deinococci > Deinococcales > Trueperaceae > CALDPK01. The sequence continues at coordinate 18,506 of CAYPKV010000015.1, read as the reverse complement.
CTTCATCCGGGCGAAGGCGTAACCGGCAGTGGAACTGATCAGCACTGCGAACAGGCCGGTAAGTCCGCTCACCAGCAGGGTGTTGCGGATGTAGAGGATTATCGCCCGTTCGCTCGAGGCGGTGCCCCGTTCGCCGGCAGCGTTGATGGAGTAGAAGTTCGCGGGCGTGATGCTCACCACCAGTGCTGCAACGGCGATGAATATGCCGACGCCGAGGTAGCGGCTCAGACTGTCTGAGCGGCCGACCGACATGTTGCCGGCGCGGGCAGCGAGCTTGACACCGGCAACGGCGGCGAGCAGAAGCAGCAGCAGACCGAGCAGGATCCAGTGCAGCATGTCCAGGTGGGTCTCACTCAGAATCCGCTCGTACTGGATGGTGGAGATGCGGCTCGGGTCGGGCCATACGCCTGAGCGTACGAAGATGTTGCCTTCAGCCGGCAGCGCCGTGGCCAGCGTGTTGTTTCGGTTGAACGACACGGCCAGCAGGTAGACGATCGGGTAGAAGACTGCCGCGACGAAACCGAACAGCAGCAGGTGCGTGCCGGCCGTGACTGCGTAGGCAACTGCCTTGCCGGGCCGGGTCGCCTTGCCCCAGGCCCAGGCTGTCAGACCGATGCCGGCAACAGCTGCCAGGAACGCGCCGAGCAGGTTGCGCCAGCTGCCGGGCAGCACTACGAACCGTTCCCGCAGTACCGGCTCCTGCATGGTTGCCAGCAGGTACCAGGCGAGTCCGAAGAACACCACGATGATGACCGGGATGAGTGCCAGGAAGCGTGGGTTGCGCTGCTTCACTTACGCTCCTCCTTCAGGGCTCCGGTCACCCGGAAGTTGATGAGGCTGACTGCCACGGTGATTATGAAGATGAGGATGGATATGGCGGAACCGAGGCCGTAGGCATAACCGCCCTGGGAGCGGAACGCCTCGTTGTACGCCCAGCTGATGAGGATATCGGTGCCCCGGGCGGTGGCGGTGCCCCAGGAGGTGGCGGGGCCACCGTCGGTGAGCAGGAAGATAAGGTTGAAGTTGTTGAAGTTGAAAGCGAAAGAAGACAGGACTATGGGGATCATGGCCGCTCTGAGCAGCGGTGCGGTCAGGTG
>CAYPKV010000015.1:0-17309 GCA_964411415.1 uncultured bacterium | reverse complement strand
GTCATGAACGCGAACGTGAGGTTCCAGCCGAACACCGGCACAAGCGCACTCTGGGCGCGGCCGATGATGTCAGCGAAGTTGCGCCAGCCGACGAAGCCGTACTCGTTGTAACGGGCGATGCTGGTCGCTTCGAACCCCGCCGGCAGCGGCTCGTTCAGTTCCAGGACCGCACCGTCTTCAGCGATTATCCGCCGGGGCAGTTCGTTGGCGATGCTGACACGGATGCTGTCCATGTCCGGCGGGAACGGTGGTTCACGTTCCAGTTCGACGATGGTGCCATCGGAAGAAACGATGCCTACGGTGAAGTCGAAGCCGAGGTCCGGCAGGTGCAGTTCCAGCTGCGTGGCGTCACGGCCGGCCGGCAGCGGTTCAGCCAGGGTCAGCCGGGTTCCGGTCAGGTCAGTCGCGGCGTAAGTGATCGTCTCGGCGCTGTATACGATGGCTCTGACATCCGTGCAGCCGTTACGGAGCAGCTGACAGTCCAGGACGGCAGGGTCGCTGACCGTCACGCGGGTTCCGTCCACCTGGACGATGGGCGTGTTGCTGCTTATGTTCAGCTGGCCGTTACGGATGCCCGCATAGTCTGTGAACGCCAGCCAGAACGTCAGGGCGACCGGGAAGAACGTGAACGTGAGCAGGAACAGGATCGCCGGCAGCACGTAGTACCACGGCATGATCCAGCTGTAACGCCGTGCGATGAGCGCGAGCAGCACGACCAGCACGCCGAGTCCCGCCAGCAGGCCGGTCCAGGCCGGCAGGTCGGGCCTGAGCTGCCACAGTCCGAGCAGAATCAGGTAGCCGCCGGCGGCAGCTCCGAGCATCGCTGCGGTGAGCAGCAGCAGCGATTTGACCAGTCCACCCGCGGTGCTCCGGGCCCGGGGCAGCATGGCCTGAGGGTTGGAAAGATCCACGCCTGCTCAGTACCTTCCTCAGAACTGGTGCCAGGGAGACCGCCGCGCGTATGCGGCGTTCCCCCTGGCGCCCCGGACCGCGTTTTCAGCAGCGGCCCGGCAGTCCGTCATGTCAGTTGCCCTGGATCTCGTCCTGGGCAGACTGCAGGCTGGCCGGGACATCCGAGTCAGCCGACTCGAGGATGACTGACAGGGCGTTACCCATCGGAGTCCAGACGCTGCCCATCTCGGGGATGTTCGGCATGGGTTCGGAGGTCAGGAGTGCCTGACCGAAGCCCTGCACGATGGGGTCGTCCGAGACGAGCTCGAGGGCGCTGCTGGAAGCCGGGATGCGGCCGGTTTCGACCGCCAGACTCACCTGCGCGTCACGGCGGGTCAGCCACTTGGCGAAGTTGGCACTGGCGACCTGCTGCTGACCGAACTGGTTCATGAGCACGCCCTGCACGCCCATGAAGCCGCTGAACGGGGTTCCGTCGGCGAGCGGCGGCACCGGCTGCACTGCGACGTTGACGCCGGCCTCGCGGTACTGGCTGATCGACCAGGGGCCGGTGTAGATCATGCCGAGGGCACCGTCGATGAACAGACCGTTGGCTACGTTGAAGTCAGTGCCGGCAGGCATGAGGCCGTGGGCGAAGCGCAGGTCCTTCAGCGCCTGAGCACCCGCGACGGCACCTTCGTTGGCGAGGCCCAGGTCACTCGCGTCCAGCGAGCCACTGGCGTCACGGCCGAACACGTAACCACCCCAGGTGTGGATCCAGCCGTAAGCGAAGTAGAAGTTGGGAAGGTCCGCCATGAAACCGAAGGTGGTGTCGGTGGTCAGGTCGCGTGCCAGCGCGATCATGCCCTCGTAGGTCGCAGGAACCTCACTGACCAGGTCAGTGTTGACGACGAGTGCGGGACCTTCAACGAACATCGGCAGGCCGAACAGCTTGCCGGTGAAGGTGTAAGCCAGGCGGGCCTGCTCGCTCAGGTCCTGGAGGTAGCCGTCAGTAGCGTAGTTGCTCATGTCAGCAAGTACGCCACCGACCGCCATCTCGGCCAGCTGGTCGTGGGGAACACCTACGAACAGGTCAGCGGCTTCACCCTGCGGGGCAGCCAGCAGCACCTGCTGCTTGAGTTCATCGACACTGAAGCGGACCAGGTTGACGGGCACGCCGAAGGCAGCCGTGAAAGCGTCAGCTTCAGCCTGCAGCCAGTCGAGCGACTGGTCAGCGAAAGTGGTCCAGACCGTCAGGCCCTGACCGAACGCCAGACCGGCCGAAGCCAGGACTGCCAGAGCACCGGTAAGCAGCTTTTTCCTCATGTGGATTCTCCAATCCGAACAGCCATGAAGTCCCCTTACAGCACGGGCTGACCGCCACTGCGAGTTCTCCATCTCTGCTGTGTTCTGCTGCCCTAATAGTATGCAAATGCCGGGTGTCCGTCAACAAGCTGATTGTCAGCTGAACCTGACAGAAAGGGCGTTTCTGACGCGCCTGACGACTGATTCGGCCTCGGCAGCGCTGTCCGCGACTGCCGTCAGGTGCCCCATCTTGCGGCCGGGTCTGGCTTCTGCCTTCCCGTACAGGTGCAACTGAACGTCGCCGGCAGTGAGCACGGCGTTCCAGTCCGGTTCGCCACCCTGCCAGACGTCCCCGAGCAGGTTGGCCATCGCAGCATGCGACCGGAAGGCGAAGCTGCCCAGCGGCAGACCTGACACAGCCCGGATGTGCTGCTGGAACTGGCTGCACAGGCACGCCTCACTGGTCAGGTGACCGGAGTTGTGCACGCGCGGGGCGACCTCGTTGACGAGCAGCCGGCCGTCAGCAAGCACGAACAGTTCTACACACATCACGCCAACGAAGCCGAGGGCGTTCATGATTCGTGCAGCGATCGCCCCAGCTGCCTCAGCCAGCGGGTCATGGTCAGGGCCGGCGACAGTCACATCCAGGATGTGGTCCGTGTGGACGTTGCGGAACAGACCGTAGCTGCCCGTCTCACCGCCCGCGCTGCGGGCCGCGATGACCGAGACTTCCGCTTCGAACGGCACGAACTCCTCGAGGACCGCCTCACCTTCCGCGAGCAGTCCGGCGGCACGCCCGAGGTCAGCCTGTTCCCGCAGAAGCAGCTGCCCTTTACCGTCGTAGCCGAAACCGGCGGTCTTCAAAACTGCAGGCAGACCAAGCTCACTCACCGCCGCGGCCAGGTCGGCCTCGTCAGTCACGTGCCGGAACCGCGCCAGGGGCAGGCCGTGTTCCTGCAGGAAGTTCTTCTCCCGCAGGCGGTTCTGGGTGATGTGCAGCGCCCTGGCACCGGGGTGAACCGCGGTCAGGCCGGCCAGACGCTCGAGTGCCGCCGCCGGGATGTTCTCGAACTCCACCGTCACGACGTCACAGTCAGCAGCGAACGCTTCCAGGGCAGCGGCGTCGAGGTAGTCAGCCTGTGTGACGCGGTCCGCGACCTGACCGGCAGGTGAGCCTTCAGCGTCAGGGGCATATATGTGAACGTGGAAGCCAAGCGGCCTGGCTGCCAGGGCGAGCATCCGGCCCAGCTGGCCACTGCCGAGGATGCCGATGGTGCTGCCGGGGCGCAGTCCGCTCACGGCTGCCAGTCCGGGCTGTCGAGGGGCTGGGCCAGCGCAGCGTCAGCCTGGCTGTCACGGAACTGCTGCAGCCGCGCTGCCAGCACCGGGTCGTTGAGCGACAGGATCGAAGCTGCCAGCAGTGCGGCGTTGCGTGCACCGGCCTCGCCGATGCTGAGCGTGCCTACCGGCACACCGGCCGGCATCTGCACTATCGACAGGAGCGAGTCGACGCCCGACAGTGTCGAGCTGCGCACAGGTACACCTAGCACCGGCAGCGTCGTCCAGGCGGCGATCATGCCGGGCAGGTGGGCCGCGCCGCCTGCTGCGGCGATGATGACCTTCAGGCCCTGCTCCCGTGCCGACTGCGCGAAGTCACGCATGCGGTCAGGGGTCCGGTGGGCCGAGACGATCCGTACTACGTGTGGAATACCCAGCTCCCGCAGCAGGTCATCCGCCGGCTTCACCGTCGGGAAGTCACTGCGGCTGCCCATCACTACCGCTACCTGCGGGCGCGCAACTGATACGCCGTTGTCACTCATCTGTTCATCCACTTCCGTCCGTTCTTCAGGTGCCATGATCTTGCCTGCCACTGCCGGCACTGGCCCGGGTCAGCCTGTCCCTCACTGCCTCCCAGGCTTCAGTTCCCGGTGGCTCTTCGACCACAATACCGGCCGCCACCGCGTCGAGTTCATGCAGCACCGCGTACAGGTCACGGGCATAACCGTCAGGCTCGGCCGGCAACTGGCGCCACAGGCCGCTGAAACCGGCCGGAGCGGGCCGGGTGGCGACGACCGCCAGGCCGGTCTCCCCCGGTCCGGCAGTGCCGGCAGGCACAAGGGTGAGTGGCACTCCCGGTGCGTAATGGCCGCTCAGGCTGCCTGACACACGCGGTGAAGCGAGCCGGGCGCCAGAGTGAACCGGCTCACCCAGGACGTCCTGCAGCTGACCCGGCAGCACCGCACCCGGCCGCAGCACCCTGACGTCATGACCCGATACGTCGACGATGGTCGATTCCACGCCCACCTCAGGACTGCTGCCCCGGACGATGAAGGGGACCAGTCCGTCCAGGTCTGCCAGCACGTGCTCTGCGCGGGTCGGGCTGATACGGCCGAACCGGTTGGCCGACGGGGCGACCAGTGCCAGTCCGCTACGCTGCAGCAGCTGCCTGGCCACCGGGTGCGCCGGCACCCTGAGTGCGACGGTGTCCTGTCCGCCGGTTACCGCGTCAGCTGCCGCGGCCGAGCGGGGCACCACCAGGGTGAGTGGTCCGGGCCAGAACGCCCGCGCCAGGAGCTCCGCCCGCTGCAGCACCCGGCCCTGTGCTGCCGTCCAGTTCCTGAGCTGCCCGGCATCAGCCAGGTGGACGATCAGGGGATGGTCTGCGGGCCGGCCTTTGGCACGGAACACTGCCGCGACTGCTTCAGGGTCACTGGCGCTCGCAGCGAGTCCGTACACGGTCTCGGTAGGGAACGCTACGAGCTGCCCGGAGCGCAGTGCGGCAGCAGCAGCCTCCAGGCCGGTTTCATCAGGGTCCAGTAGGATGGTTCTCATTCGCTGTCAAGCAATATAAGCCGCAGGTCGTTCACGTTCGTGCCGGTCGGTCCGGTTTCCAGCAGGTGACCGTACCGCCTGAAGAAGCCGGCACTGTCGTTGCGCCGGAGCGCGCGCTCTGCCTCGGCCCTGCTGGCCTGCCTGAACAGCTGCGGGGTGATGAACGCTCCGGCTGCGTCGCTGCTGCCGTCGATCCCGTCAGTGTCGGCACACAGTGCCGCCAGGCCCGGCCGGTCCCACAGTTCCACTGCGAGGCTGAGGGCGAAGTGGGTATTGCGGCCACCGTGCCCCTGACTGTCCGGTGGCAGCCTGACCGAGGTCTCACCACCGGATACGAGTGCCAGCGGCTGCCCGCTTCCCTGCCTGAGCAGCGCCGCCTGTTCCCGGGCAGCTGCCGCACTGTCGCCGCCAATACCTGCACCGAGCGAGCGGGTGGTGAAGCCGTAGCGGCGCAGCACACCCGCTGCTGCCTCCAGGCTCGCCGCGGCTGAAGCGATGACCGTGGTGCCGGCAACCGCGGGGAACGGCGGGACTGGCTGACCGGCCAGCTGATGGAGCCGGTCCAGCACTGCAGCCGGGCCGATGCCGAGTCGCCGCAGCACCGCCAGGGCATCAGCCGCAGAGTCAGGATCCGGGCTGACCGGGCCTGAGCCGATGACTGCCGGGTCGTCCCCGACGACGTCTGACACGGCGAGCGCCCTGACCTGAGCCGGTGCCGCAGCCCGGGCGAGTCCACCGCCTTTCAGGCGGCACAGCTTGCGCCGCACGGTGTTGAATTCACTGATGGCCGCGCCGCTGGCCAGAAGCTGCCGGTTCAGTTCCTGCAGGTCTTCAAGCCCGATCCCATCCGGAACGGTGGCACAGGCCGAGGCCCCACCGGACAGCAGCACCAGCACCAGGTCAGAAGCCGTCAGACCGTGCACCGCCTGCAGCACGGCCTCCCCCGCCCGGACGCTGTCCTGGTCAGGCACGGGATGGCCGCCGCGGTGGACGGTAAGTGGCCCGAGCAGGCCGGTTTCCAGTCCGGGTCCGGCGACTGCACCGGTCACCGGGACCGACGCTGCTGCGTAGTGCGTCAGCGCAGCGCGGGCCATCGCCAGGGCTGCTTTTCCGAGGGCGATGATGACGAGCCGGCCGTTGCCTGCAGGCGGAAACGTGCCGGCGAGTGCGGCTGCAGGGTCAGCGGCCAGCAGCGCCGCGTCCCATGCAGACGTGAGTACCTGACGGAACTTAAGGTCGGCCGGATACATTGAGGCAGGTTACAATGGGCGGCGTGTTCGGACTATTTCGCAGGCAGAACCCAGGCTTCAGGGACGACGGGAACTTCCTGCTCGCACGGGTCAGGACGGCCCGTAACGGTGAGATCATCCACGTCAGGTTGTCCAAGACGAGTGAGATGAGCGTGGAAGCCCGCGGTTATTACGTACGCAAGGTCCTGATCGGCCCGAAGACCCTCGATCAGGCGATCCTGGAAGTCGTGATGAACAGGTCCCATAAGGTGCTGAACGTCACCGTGGACGGCGGTCACCTGGTACCGGTCCGCGAGTGGTCGGAGACTGACGGCTGAACCTGCCATGATCGGCGAACTGTCACAGGCGGACGCCCATACGGAGGTCAGAACTGTCAGCTCGCCTGTGCTTCAGCTGCTTTACGCTCACTACTTCCTGACCCGGCCGGCCGGTGGCCGGGCTGGCATCGTTCCGGACTGGAAGGTGCGGCTCGAAGAGCGCGAACCCGACCTCGTCAGGGCACTGCAGCAGCAGTTCCGGCCGGGCGAACGGCGTTACTTCTTCATGATGCTCGCCTGCGAGCTGGGGTACTGGAACGACCCCAACCCCCGGCGCTTCCTGCGTGACCTGCCGCTGCTGCCCGCGCAGCTGTCGCGTCACCTGGCTCAGCATCCCAACCGCGACTGGGACGAGGAGCTGCAGAGACGTACCCATCAGCTGGCGGAGAACCCTGCAGCGTGGTCAGACCTGATGAACCGCCTGAACGACGCGCTGACGGACGAGTGGCAGCTGACCGGCCGTATCACGGTGGATGAGCACCGGCGCGAGTTCGACTCGACCTACGCGGCGACCGGTGACATCATTAAGTCGCTGCCTCCGTACCACTTCATCCGTTTCGAGAAGACAGCCGCTTCGATCCGGACGGTCGAAGGGAAGCAGGAGATCATCGTGGTGCCTCTGTACTTCGCTGCGGCCGGGGGCTTCTCCTTCTCTGGTGGCGGCCGGCAGTTCGTCGGCTTCGGCCTGCGCTCCGGGCACGTGTTCGATGACATCCGCAACCGCGTCGACCGCGAGGCCCGCAAGATCAAGGCACTGTCAGATCCGACCAGGCTGTTGCTGCTGACGCTCATCGCCCGCTACTCAGGTTTCTCGCTGACGGTGGGTGACCTTGCGCAGTACCTCGGCGTCAGCCAGCCGACGGTGAGCGGTCACCTGAAGATCCTGCGGGAGAGCGGTCTGGTCGAGGTGGAACGGCAGGGCAACCGCTCGTTCTACCGGCCTGACACCGCTGCGATCCAGGTGCTGCTGTCAGACCTGGGCGATACCCTGTTGCCTCACTGAACGCGTAATCACATCACTGTGCGCTGCTCAGGTCCGGCCGCAGCGCGACTGCGTCACGCAGGTACACGTGGCGGATCTCGCTCTGACGCCGGTCAGTGTGGAACTGAAGCATGACGCGGATGGCCCGTGGGGTGCGGCCCGGGACGTCGATCTCGGAGAAGCACATGAGCGGCACTGTCGTCATGCCCAGCGCCCTGGCTGCTTCTGCCGGGAACGTGCTGGTGAGGTCCCTGGTGGTGCTGAAGAACACGGCTGAGATCAGTTCGAAATCGGTGATGCCGTTCTGTTCGAGCATGGCGCTGAGCAGTTCACGTGTTGCTTCGAGTACCAGTTCAGGTTCGTCACGCTCTGCTGTCGTCGCTCCGCGGACACCGCGGATCATCCAGGGCTGCTGTTCCATCCCTGCAGTTTAACGCCGTCACCTGCGACACTGGTCACTGGCTGGTCTGTGTCCACGAAGCTGAGCGCTTCAGTGACGGTGTGTACCCCGCTGCCCGGACGGCCGGCGTTCTCGCTGAGGTGACGGCGCCAGGCACGGGCTCCGCGTGCACCGCCGAACATGCCGAGCAGCGGGCGGACCAGTGTCCGCAGCGGCACGTCTGCCGCCAGCATCGCCTCCACGTACGGCAGCCAGTCGAGCACGGCCTGGCGCGGGTCGGTCGCCGGGGCCGGGCTGTCCCAGAACAGCGGATCGGCTCCTGCGAGCAGCCAGGGGTTATCGACGACAGCGCGGCCGATCATGACACCGCTGACGTTGCCGCTCAGTGCGTCCCGTGCCTGTGCGAGGCTGCGGACGCCACCGTTCAGCTCGAACTGCAGCTCCGGTCGTTCAGCGGCCAGGCGCTGCACCACGTCGTGCCGCAGTGGCGGGATCTCCCGGTTCTCACGGGGTGAGAGGCCCTGCAGCCACGCTTTGCGCGCGTGGACGGTGAAGCGGCTGACGCCAGCTTCTGCGACCGTGTCCACGAAGTTGAGCAGCTGCCCGTAACTGTCCTGGTCATCGACGCCGATGCGGTGCTTGACCGTTACCGGCAACGGACTCGCGGCCTGCATGGCGCTGACGAGTTCCGCGACGTGGGGCGGGTCAAGCATGAGGCAGGCACCGAAACGGCCGCTCTGCACCCGGTCGCTGGGACAGCCGACGTTGAGGTTTATCTCGCTGTAACCGAGCTGCCAGGCGGTGCGGACCGCACTGGCGAGCCCGTCCGGGTCCGAACCGCCCAGCTGCAGCACGAGCGGTTCCTCAGCCGGGCTGAACGCCAGCAGCCGCTCCGCATCACCGAAGCGGATGGCCTGCTCCGTCACCATCTCCGTATACAGGACCGTCCGCTTCGAGATGCAGCGCAGGAAACTGCGGAAGTGCCGGTCGGTGATGTCCATCATCGGCGCGACCGACAGGGGTTGCATCTGTTTCATGCCTGGGGCGGCGGGACCCTCTTCGGGGCACGGAACGTGATGTTCTCCCACTCACCTTCTTCGACGATGCTCAGGTCAGGGTTGAGCGTGGAGAAGTAGCGGACGATCTCCTGGACCAGGTCATCAGGCGTGCTGGCAGCGGAACTTATGCCGACCGAACTGACCCCCTGCAGCCACTCCGGCCGGATGTCAGCGGCGCTTTCGACCCTCCGGGCGTTGCCGCACAGGTCTTCGGCGAGCTCGAGCAGCCGCATGCCATTGGACGAGTAGTCACTGGTCACCACAAGGAACAGGTCACAGCGTGGCGCCAGCTGCCGGACCGCGTCCTGGCGGTTCTTGGTGGCGTAGCACAGGTCATCACGGGATGGCACGACCAGTTCCGGGAAACGTTCACGCAGAATGTCGATGGTGCGCATGGTGTCATCGACAGACAGTGTCGTCTGGGTGAGCACGACCACCTTCGAAGGGTCCGGTACCGTGACCGTATGGGGGTCAGCCAGGCGTGGGTCCTGCTTCCTGTTGCCCGCGACGGCCACGAGGGTGGTCGCCTCGGGCGCCTCACCGGACGTGCCGATGACCTCCTGATGTGAGGCGCTGTCACCGATCAGCAGTATGTGGAAGCCTTCACGCGCGTACTTGCGGGCCTCGTTGTGCACTTTCGTGACGAGCGGACAGGTGGCATCGATGGTGGACAGGCCCAGCCGGGCAGCTTCTTCACGCACCCGCGGGCTGACGCCATGGGCGCTGAACACGACAGTGTCATCGAGCCTGCGGCCCTGGCTGCGCAGCTCACTGCTGACCCGCTCCAGGTCGGACAGGTCCTCGACGAAGTGCACACTGTGATCCTCTTCGAGCCTCTCCACGACAGTCGCGTTGTGCACGATGGCATGGTAGACGGGGAGCTCACCGCGTCCTTCTGCAGCGTTGGCGACGGCTGCGTTCTCCACCGCCTCGATAGCCATGACGACCCCGGCGCAGAAACCGCGGGGCTTGGCCAGGTAGAGCGTGCTTATCATGCCTGCCAGCATACAGGCGGGCTCAGCAGCGGACTGTCGCACCGCCTGCCACCCGGTCGCACAGGTTACCGCTCCGGCACCGACCCGGCAGGCATAATGGGTCATGCCGTTTCAGGAAAAGTCAGTAACAGCCTGGCGTACCGGACCGCGGCTTGTCACCTGGCTGCTGTTGCTGCTGCTGGCGCTTACGGCCTGGGGGCTGCTGCCCTCAGGAGCCCAGCCGGAACGGCAGCTGCAGACCGTTCAGTCGGGACCGCCACCTGTGATCGAGGCGAGCGGCCGGCTGCTCGAGGTGTTCGAAGCCGCCCGGCCGGCGACGGTACGGGTGGAAAGCTACTGCAGCGCCGCGCCCGAAGGCCACGCCCCAGTCGGCATCGGTACCGGCTTCTTCATCGCCTCTGACGGCACGCTGCTGACTGCCTACCACGTGGTCCGCGCCACCAGGCTCGGCTCCGGCTGTCCTGTGCGTTATCAGGCACGCACCGTGTCTGATGAGCTGTTCGACCTGGAGATGATCGCTTTCGATGCGGTCCTCGACGTCGCTGTCATGAAGGCTGACGTTCCGGCACCGGTACCGTGGCTGGCGCTCGGCAGCCGACTGCCGTCGACCGGCAGTGAGGTGCTGGCCATCGGCAACTCCCGTAACGACTTCCTTGAAGACCGCGTGGGTACCGTACTGCGCCGTAACGTCACGGCCAGTCAGGTCTCCTTCGCCAGCGGTACCGTCGAGACCACTGCCTCACTGGCTCCCGGCGACTCCGGGGGTCCCCTGCTGAACAGCGCGGGCGAGGTCATCGGAGTCGTGTCGTACATCTCGTTCGCCACCGGACCTGCGACCGAGGAGCAGGGCCTGATCCCCAGACTGATCCGCAGTACGTTCGACCGGCCGGATTACACCTCGTACGCGGTGCCGGTGCTCGCCGGTGGTGAGCTGCATTCCCGGCTGATGGCCGGCGTCCGGCGCGACATACCGGTCATCGGCTTCCAGCTGCAGTTCGATTACGATCCCGGCAGTTCGGGCGGCCTGCTCGGCAGTTCGCCCGGTGTGGTGGTCGGAGCCGTCCAGAACGGCGGCCCGGGTGACCTGGCCGGCCTGCGCAGCTACAGCCGGCAGCCGGTTCAGGACAGCAGCGGCCGGACCGTGGGCAGCAGTGTCCGGGCAGACGTCATCGTCGCGCTGAACGGCTTCGCCACGCCGAACTTCGATGAGCTGCTCGCGCTCATTTACGAGTACAACGTTGGTGACACCGTGACCCTGACGGTGCAGCGTGGTTTCGAACTGACTGAACTTTCACTCGTTCTGGCAGGCCGGCGCGACGTGTTCGCGCAGTAACAACCTGACCGGCAATGTGCAGACGAAGCAGGCCGCCGGTTTCCCGGCGGCCTTTCCCTGGTGGGCGATGGTGGATTCGAACCACCGACCTCGTCGTTATCAGCGACGCGCTCTAACCAACTGAGCTAATCGCCCCCGTCTGGCGGGCGAAAGTGATAGTAACACCAGCCTCCTGAAGCGGTCAAGCTCCGGCAGACGTACGCAGAGACACAGCTGTCACCTGTTACAGTCACCGTGATGAGCAGCTTCGTAGACAACAGCGGTGAGGCCGATTACAGCGGCAAACTGACACAGATCGCAGAGCGCCTGCGCACCTGGGACGGCCCGGTCGCGCTGGTGAGCCACGTCGATCCGGACGGCGACGCCCTCGGCAGCACCCTGGCGCTGAAACGTGCCCTGGCAGCGCTCGGCAAGAGCACGCAGCTGGCGATGACGCCCCCGCCTTACCTGGAGTTCCTGCTGGAACCCGGCGAGATCGTGCCATCTTTCAGTGCACTGCCCGACAACACGCTGCTGTGCGTTCTCGACGTCGCTGACCGGCCGCGGGTGGACGCGATCAGTCAGGAAGCGATGGCTGCGGCTGCGTTCACCGTCAACATCGACCATCACGGCACGAACAACCGCTTCGGCGATCTCGCCCTCGTGGAACCGGCCAAAGCAGCCACCTGCCAGATCGTCAAGGAACTCATCGATGAGCTGGGAGTCAGCTGGACGAGCGCCATCGCCACACCGTGCCTGACCGGCCTGATCACCGATACCGGCAGCTTCCGCTTCTCCAACACCGACTCCTCGGTGTTCAGTACGGCTTCGGACCTGCTCAGCCATGGCGTCGCCTACGGTGAACTGGCCGACCGCCTGCAGTGGCGGCCGAAAGGTTACTACCAGCTTCTGGGCGCTGTGCTCGGCACCCTCACTTACCCCCTCGGAGGGCTCGTCGCCCTCGCCTGGCAGACGCCGGACATGGAACAGGCCGTTACGGCCGAGAAGGGCGATTCCGACGATTACGTAGGCATGATCCGTTACGCCGAAGGTACCCAGCTGTCCGTGTTCCTGAAGGCGCGCGAAGATCACACGAAGGTTTCGGTCCGCAGCCGTGGCAACGTCTCCGCCCAGAACATCTGCGTCCAGCTCGGTGGCGGCGGTCACGTGGCCGCAGCTGGAGCCAAGGTGATGGCTGACCTGAACACCACCATGGAACTGACACTGAAGGCAGCTGAGCAGGAGCTGCGGCGCACCGGGCATCTGTCCTGACGGACCCGGGCAACTGACCATGCTGGCGCTGCAGGCGCCCTGCTGCGTGCCATACAATCCACTGCATACACATGCTCAGGCAACTTGAACTAAGGGACTTCGCACTCATCAGCCGGCTCGAGCTCAGTTTCGGGCCCGGCTTCAGCGTGCTGACCGGTGAGACCGGTGCCGGCAAGTCGATACTCGTCGACGCACTGCTGCAGCTCGCCGGCGCGCGGGCGGATTCAGGACTCGTGCGCAGCGGCGCCGACTCGACCCTCATCCAGGCTGAATTCAAGGCCGGCCCGGATGGCTCTCCCCTGACACTGAGCAGGCGACTGCAACAGGGCGGGCGCAGCAGTGCCCGCATCGACGGTGAGGTCGTCACCGTCACTGAGCTGGGCCGCCGGGCTGCTCCGCTGATCGGCATCCACGGTCAGCACGCATCGCTGGAACTGGCCGACGGCGCCCGTCACCTGCGGCTGCTGGACCGGCTGCTTCCGGAGTCAGGCGTGCGCCTGCTTGAGCAGCACGGCGCGGACTGGCTGCAGTGGCGCGAAGCGACTTCCCAGCTCGCCGCGCTGCAGGCGGCCCTGCAGGAACGGGCCCGGCGGCTGGATACGATCGGGTTTCAGCTGAACGAGATCAGGGCGGCCGGCCTGCGCGCCGGTGAAGAGGAAGAACTGCGCGCCAGTCTCAGTGAGCTCCGCAACGCCGGGGCTGTCGCCAGTGCAGCAGGTCAGGCGCAGCAGCTGCTCAGCGAAGCTGACGAGGCTGTCATCACGCTGCTGGCTGCTGCCGCACGGCAACTGGACACTGCAGCCCGCTACAGCCGGGCGCTTGAGCCACTGGCGGCCGAGCTGCAGCAGTCACTGACTGCGGTACAGGCCACTGCGACTGAGGTCGAGTCGTTCCTGGCAGATTTCGATGCGGACCCCCGCGCGCTGGAGCGGGCTGAGGCACGCCTGGCGCTGCTCGAGGGGCTGCAGCGTAAGTACGGTCAGGACACGGCCGAGATCCTCGACTACGCAGCGGCTCTCGAGGCTGAACAGCAGCAACTGGAACAGGCAGACGACGAGATCGGCCGCCTGCAGCAGGCAGTTACAGCGCTGGAAGACGGGCTGGTCCGTTCGGCAGCACAGTTGACTGCCCTGCGGCTTGAGGCGGCTGCCCGGCTGGAAGCCGGGCTGGTCGGCTACCTTGAACAGCTGGGAATGGCGGCCGCACGTTTCGAGGTCAGGCTGGAGCCCCTGGACGCACCGGGCCGCAGCGGCAGCGACCGGGTACAGTTCCTGTTCAGCGCCAACCCTGGTGAGCCGCTGCGGGACCTGAACGAGGTCGCCTCCGGCGGGGAACTGTCCCGGCTCCTGCTGGCGCTTCATCTCGTAGCCGGGGCGGACCAGCCGGTACTGGTGTTCGACGAGATCGATGCGGGCACGGGCGGCCGTGCTGCAGTTGCCATCGGACGGCTCCTGCGTCAGCTGGCGACTGAACGGCAGGTGCTCGTCGTCACCCACCTTCCTCAGGTGGCTGCCTTCGCGCATGAACAGTACGTTGTCAGCAAAGCCGAACATGACGGGCGTACCGTCAGCACCGTGCGGCACCTTACCGGCAGCGAACGTGCCGCTGAACTGGCCCGCATGCTGTCAGGCAACACCAGTGAAGCTTCCCTGCGTGCCGCCACTGAGATGCTGGAATCAGCCGCGGCTGTATCCCCGGATGCGTAGCCAGCACACCATGAGGGCCAGCCTGATTTACTACAATGCCTGAACTCACAGGGGGAGCCACGGTGCCCCGGAAAGAGGGTGACTGGCCAGTGTATGACGCCACAGGCAGCATGGACGCAGATATATGCCCGCGTTGCGGCAGTGACGCGACCATCACCTACCACTACGAGGAAGGTTTCGAGGAGCTGGAATGCAGCGCCTGCGGCTTCGTATCAGATGCCGCTGAGATCGCCGCGCTGCAGCGTTACAGCGGTGACATCCTGCTGGACGGGTCAGCTGAGGAGCAGCCGGTTCCGCTGCCAGGTAAACGCATAACGGCATGAGCTGGAGTAAGCGTGTCGGATAACGTGCCGCAGAAACACGGGAAGAACTCAGAAAAAGGCCCCCGTGCCGGGAAGGATCTTGAGACGATGGAGTTGAACGTAAGCCTCAGTTCCGGTGAACTGCTCAAGGGACTCAAGCATTACAGGAGAATCGCCCGCCAGGATCTGCTTCAGGCGGGTGATTCAGCAGATGGCGAACGCATCAGGTTGCATGCCGAATCGCGCCGGGAAGTGTACGGGCACCTGGCTGAACTGGCGAGCACGGAGCCGGCGAGTGAAGTGCTGCGTGAAGCGCTGCGGCTGTACCGCAGCCTGCCGTTCGTCACCGGTACGCCCGAGGACAGCTACCCGGACATCAAAGGCCGCGAGAACGCCCTTGAGAACTTCTTCGTGATGATCAACCTGGAACCCAGGATACGCCGGGAGATCCGCAGCCAGCGCACCAGGCTTCCTGACGCGGAGGCCTGAGTCAGGCAAATTGGTTACGGTAGGTCCCTGTGGACCTGTCTGAACTGCGCACCATAGCCGCCCGCAAACCTGCCGGACTCGAAGAGCTCTCAGACAGACTCGTGTTCGGCACCGGTGATCCTGATGCCGCGCTGATGCTGATCGGCGAAGCACCCGGGGCCGATGAGGACCTGGCCGGCGAACCGTTCGTCGGCCGGGCGGGTCAGCTCCTTGACCAGATCCTCGACAGTGTCGGTCTTGACCGGCATTCGATCTGGATCACCAACATCGTGAAGTTCCGACCTCCGGGCAACCGCAACCCGACACCGGCCGAGATCGCAGCCAGCGAAGGCATACTGCTGGAGGAGATCCGCCTGGTCAACCCGCAGGTGATCGCGCCACTGGGCAACGTCCCCAGTCAGTACCTGCTCGATACCCGCGAAGGCATCACCAGGCTGCATGGTCAGTGGGCCGAGTTCCGGGGGATCAGGGTCATGCCGCTGTTCCACCCGGCGTACCTGCTGCGCAACCCGAGCCGCACGCAGGGCAGCCCGAAATGGCAGATGTGGCAGGCGATGACGGCGCTGAAGGCTGAACTCGACACCCTCGGACCGAAGAAAGGCCGTAACGGCATCAGCAGCGCCCGGCAGGAAGGCCTGTTCGGATGAGGGCAGTCGTTCAGCGGGTGAGCAGCAGCAGTGTCAGCAGTGAAGGCCGGCTGCTTGGTGAGATCGGTCCCGGCCTGATGGTGCTGCTCGGTGTGACCCATGCGGATACGGCCGAAGATGCCGAGCGGCTGGCAGGCAAGATCACCCGCCTGCGCATATTCAGTGACGACGAAGGCAAGATGAACCTGTCGCTCTCGAACATCGGTGGTGAGCTGCTCGTGGTCAGCCAGTTCACGCTGTTCGCAGACGCCAGGTCGGGCAACCGCCCCAGTTACTCGCAGGCAGCGCGGCCGGAGACCGCGGTTCCGCTTTACGAACACTTCGTAGCGACGCTGCGGCGCATGGGTTTCACGGTCGCTACCGGCGAGTTCGGTGCGGACATGCAGGTGGCGATCGCCAACGACGGTCCGGTCACGGTCATCCTCGATACGGAGACGCTCTGAACCCGTCCTGGACGGCTGTTCAGCACCACTGTAAGAATTCCGTAAGATTACTGTAATAGGCGCTCCTGCACACTCCGGACTGAGGAACCGAGGCAGCGACTGTCTCCGTTTCCCGACCTCTTCCGAACTGGCTTCGTGCCTCCCACACGAAGCCAATTTTCTTGGCGGCAGCCGGTGGGAACAGCAACCGGACCCGCTGCCGCCGGACAGCTCCAGGGGACAGTTGCGGGCACCGGGACCAGGCGTTATACTCACGTCTGCCCTGCCTGATTTCAGGGCAGCTGCAGTTCATGGCGATGTAGCTCAGCTGGTGAGAGCGCACGACTCATAATCGTGAGGTCGTCGGTTCAAGTCCGACCATCGCTACCAAAACGCCAGAGGAAAGAAGCTGGACCGGATCTCCGGTTCAGCTTTTTCTGTACGGCAGCGCCTGCTGGCACAGTCAGCCGCTGCTGTGTCCCCGTCATGGCCCACAGCAGCTGACAATCGTGCTAGACTTACAGCCGGCTGGTATTTCCAGTCAAACACGGTCTGCCGTGCCCCGCTCAGGCGACCTGGCTACAGCACACCTGCAGCCTCCAGCTGACAGGCGCGCTGTTTTCGTGCAGGTCAGCCAGCAGCGTTGGTACAGGCTAGGAGGAACCCCCTTTCATGGAAGATAAGCAAAACCAGGCTGCGGAGCACCCTGCCCCGGCCGCCGACCCGACCCCAACCGAAGCCGCAAGTCCGGCCCCGACTGTGGATACCGAACAGGGTGTAGGTACCGCAGTGGAGAACACCTCGAATCAGGTTCCCTCCTCAGAAGGCACCAGCGCCCAGACCGGCCAGGACACCGACACTACCGTCACCGCAAGTGACGAGATGACCATGGAAGACGTGCTCGCAGCCAGCGACGAACAACTGGCCCGCAAGCCCGTCCACCGCGGCATGATCACGACCGGTGAGGTCATCATGCTCAGCCAGGACGGCGTTGTCGTGGACGTGGGTGCCAAGATCGAAGGCATCCTCCCCTACAACCAGCTGTTCGAGCAGGAGACCAGCCCCGAGGAAGCTGCCACCCGCGTGAAGCCGGGCGATCAGATCCAGGTCTACGTCATCCGCGCCGACCTCC
>CAYPKV010000014.1:27662-28080 GCA_964411415.1 uncultured bacterium | reverse complement strand
CACCGCCTGAGAGGACCGTGTAGCCGGCAGCAGCCAGGCTGGCTGACAGTTCTTCAGCCTGCCTGTACCATTCGTGTCCGGCATCGATGCGGGCAGAACCGAATATCGTCACTGCCTTGCCGACGTCGTTCATCATCTCGAAACCCTGTGCGAACTCACCGATGATCCTGAACATGCGCCAGGCATCCTCGGTCATGGCATCGATGACGTACTGTTTCTCTTCTTTGGCCATGCCCTACAAGCTAACGCCTGCAGGCGCTTACTGACGCAGTACGGCGACGGTCACGCCGTGGCCACCTTCGTACGGCGCCGCGTCCGCGAAGCTCTCGACCCGCCTGTCGTCCTTCAGGTAACGGCGGACTGCGTCGCGCAGCGTGCCGGTGCCGTCGAAATAGCCGGCCCGGCCGCCGATGCCGAG
>CAYPKV010000014.1:0-27652 GCA_964411415.1 uncultured bacterium | reverse complement strand
ACGGTCCATGGAACCGGCGATTCGAGCGCGTGCGGAGGCCTTTGCCGTGCAGGATGCGTATGCTGCCCTTCTTCAGTGCGTGGGCCTCACTGAGGAAATCACCCAGCTCTTCGAGGCCCGCCTCTACCCGTGCGCCCCGGATGTTCAGCTCGTCCGGGAAGTCGCCGGTACTGCCGACGGCCAGTCCGCCGCGTGGCTTCTGTGGCTTCGTTTCACCGACGATCTGCACGTCTGCTGCCGGTACCGTCACTTTCAGCAGGCCGAGCTGAACGAGTACGTCACTGCCACGCAGTTCCAGCACCTGACCGGACGCTCCGTAACTGCCTACGTGGACCGTGACGCCGGGGGCAAGCCGGGCTGCCGCGGGTCGGCTGGTGGTTGCCTGGCGCTGACGCTGGGGCCGCAGGGTCCCCTGGCGGCGGGCTTCCTCGCGCAGCGCCTGGATCTCCTGGAGCGCCTGGGAGCGGTGCTCCGGCTGGGTCACAGCCGTGCGGCGCAGCTCCTTGGCCTGCTGCATCGTCCGTTGCAGCAGTTCCTCGGCCCTGCGGGCTGCTTCTGCCATCACCTGTTCTTCGCCGGCACGCAGCCGGTCGATCTGTTCACGCAGCACCGCCGCTTCGCTGCGGGCCTGCTCCGCTTGTTCAGCTGCCTGAGCGAGCTGCAGCCTGAGCTGCTCCCGCTGCCGTTCCAGCGTCGCCAGCAGACCTTCGAGCCGCTCACCTTCGGGTCCGAGTATCTCAGACGCCCGCTCCAGCAGTTGCGGTGACAGTTCCAGCCGCTCTGCGATCGCCAGTGCGTAACTGCGGCCCGGCTGACCCGGGACCAGCTCGAAAGTAGGCAGGAGCCGGTCGACATCGAATCTCATCGCAGCGTTCAGTACGTGGGGCTGTTCGCTGGCGAACACCTTGAGTGGCGCCAGGTGGGTGGTGACGAGCCCCAGTGAACCGCGCTTCAGCACCTCTTCCAGGATGGCCTGGGACCGCGCGGCTCCCTCGGCCGGGTCGGTGCCAGAACCCATCTCGTCGATGAGCACCAGCACGTCCTCAGCAGCACCAGTGGCGATCTGCCGGAGCTTCACCAGGTGGGCGGCATAAGTGCTCAGGCTCGCTTCGATGCTCTGCTCGTCGCCGATGTCGATGAGCAGCCGCCGGAACAGCGGCAGGCACGGACTGCTGCCAGCCTGGACAGCTACGAACAGCCCGCTGGCGGCCATGAGTGCAGCCAGGCCGACAGACTTCATCAGCACCGTCTTGCCGCCGGCGTTAGGACCGGTGACGAGCAGCAGACGCACGTCCCGGCTCAGTTCGACCGTGTTCGGTACGCAGTCACTGACGAACGGATGCCGCAGACCCGTGAGAACCAGCCGGTCAGGAGTGAACTCCGGCTGTACCAGCTGCCAGTCCCGCGCCAGTGATGCGCTCGCCTGGGACAGGTCCAGCACGCCGATGGCGTCAAGCGTCTCATCCACCCTCGGTTCGAACGCCAGACGCTGCCCCAGCGCGATCAGTATGCGGCGCACCTCATCGCGCTCTTCGAGCTCCAGCAGGGCCAGTTCGTTGTTGAGCGCCACGACTGACTGCGGTTCGACGAACACCGTCTGACCCGAGTCACTGCTGTCTAAGATGATTCCCGGAACCTGCGACTGGAAGCTGGCTTTCACGGGGATGACGTACCGGTCACGCCGCTGGGTGATGAGTGCGTCCTGGATGGCGTCGCCACGGCTCTCCATGATGGCCTGCAGCCGGTCCCGGATGCGGCCGCGCAGCGGGTTGAGGCGCCGGCGGATCTCACGCAGTTTCGGCGTGGCGTCATCGCGTACGCGGCCATCACTGTCCAGCTGTTCGCGGACCAGCCGCAACGCACCGTCGAAGCTGCCCATCGTCTCTGCTACCTGAGCCAGGGCCGGCCGCTCACCATCCGCCAGGGCCCGGCGGATGGTGCCCGCGGCATCAAGCGTCCAGGCCATCTCCAGGATCTCACTGCCCTCGAGCATGTTGCCGTCCCGGACTGACTGCAGGTACGGGCGGATGTCACGAAGGCCGCCCAGGGACAGGTCACCGCCGGCCAGTATCTCAGCAGTCCGGCCGAAAGATCCTGCTATGTCAGCTGCGCTGAGCCCGGGCGTCAGTGCCTGACTCAGTTCACGGCCGAATGCCGTGGCCGCCCGCTCTGCCAGGGCGTCCTGCAGCCGGGGCCAGGCGAGTTTGTCCAGGGTGGCGGCGTCCGCTCTCACAGTCAAGGAGTATACGGCAGGCGCCGGCTGCTGAACGTGTCAGGCCCGCCGCTCTTCCCCGCTGGACGTGAAGCGGTAGCCGACGCCCCACACCGTGTGGAAGTAGCGGGGGTTGGCGGGGTCAGGTTCGAACATGCGCCGCAGCCGGACGATGACGTTATCGACGGTCCGGCTCGACGGCCAGGCGTCCTTGCCCCACACTTCATCCAGTATCTGTTCGCGGCTCACCACTTCCGAATCATGCCGGGCGAGCAGGCGCAGTATGCCGTGTTCACGTTCGCCGAGCACTTCCTCACTCCCGTCGGCAAGCCGGGCGCGCCAGGTGCGGAAATCGACGGAGTTGCCTCCGAAGGACAGCTGGCTGTCGTCCTGAGTCCAGCTGCGCCGGCGCAGCATGTTGCTGACCCGCAGCAGGAACTCCGTCAGGTTGAACGGCTTCACCAGGTAGTCATCACCGCCTGACTCCAGTCCCCGGATGCGGTCTTCCGGCTGACCGCGGGCACTGAGGAACAGCACCGGAGTACGGTCACCGGTCCTGCGCATGCGTTCGCAGATCTCGAAGCCGTTCACCCCGGGCAACATCACGTCCAGCACGACCAGGTCCGGCGCCGAAGCAGACCATTTCTCGATCGCTTCCTGCCCGTTTCCGACGGCGGTCACCTCCAGGCCTTCGGCCAGCAGGTTGTCCACCAGGACATCACGCAGGACGGGTTCGTCCTCCACTACAAGCACTCGTGGTTTCATCCAGCCTCCTCCAGTTGGTCTGTAACGGCAGTGCCGCTGCTCAGCCTGCGCGGCAGGGTCAGTGTGAACCTGGTGCCCTGACCGCCGGGTGCCGGCTGGTGACTGATCCAGCCGTTGATCTGCTCGGCCGTCGACTGCACCAGGTGCAGTCCCAGACCAACCCCGGGAGCGGTCCGCACCATCTCGGAACCGACCCGGTAGAAACGTTCGAACACCTTCTTGCCGACTCCGGGCGGGATGCCGACACCCCGGTCGGTAACGTGCAGGCGGATCAGGTGGCCGCGCTCTTCCAGTTCCAGGCTGACGGGCTTCGCCTCGCCCGGGCTGTACTTGATGGCGTTGTCCACCAGGTTGACGAGTATGAGCTGCAGTGCGGGCACGTCCACTGACACGGGCAGGGGCCGGTCCGGCGCCCGGAAACTCAGCTCTGCGCCACGCACTTCGAAGCTGGCGGCCTGGCTGGTGAGCCAGTCATGCACCAGGACCGCCAGGTCCGCATCCTGGAACTCCAGGCTGACCAGACCGGTCTCGAGCCTGGTGCTGGCCAGTACCGTTTCCGCCAGCCGTTCCAGGCGGCTCAGCTCGCCTTCCATACGTTCCAGGTAACTTCGTTGCCGCTCCGGACCGAGCGGCCGCATCAGGACCGTCTCGACCAGCAGGCGCATGCTGCTCATCGGCGTCTTCAGTTCATGGCTGACGGCTGACAGGAAGTTCTGCTGCTGCAGTTTCAGCTGCTCCTCGACCTTCAGCCGCCGGCTGATGAGCCAGAGCCCCAGGAACACTGCCAGGGCGAAGCCTATGCTCTCGTTGGTCAGCATCCTTACCTGCCGGTCGTGACCTGCCTGCATGCTGGCCACGGCAGCCGGATCGATTATCGCACCGGCTGCCGTGACGCTGAGGTGCGGGTAAAGCTTGACGAGTTCGGTTTCTTCCATCAGGCCGCTTCTCAGCAGGACCGTGGACACGGCGGAATCACGTTCCCAGGCGCTCAGCGTCGCATCCGCAGTCTCGCTGGTGAACGCCCTCTGGAACATCAGCCACCAGACGAGCTGCACCAGTACGAAAGCTGCCACGACGATGAAGAGTAACTGGGTGGATCGCCGCTGGGTCACTGCACCAATCTTAGTGCTTAACGGCGTGACTGCCTGTCACGGAACCTCAGCGGCGCTGGCGGGGACGCAGGAAGCTGCGCCGCTGCCGCTTCGCTGCCGGTTCCGCTGCTGCCGGTCCTGAGCTGCTCGCGAACGCCGGTGTGGTCAGCAGGTACTCTTCCAGGATCACCTTGGCGAGCGCGACGATCGGAATCGCGATGAGCGCGCCCAGCACGCCCCAGAGCGCCACGCCGATCAGGATCGAGATGATGACCGTTACCGGGTGCAGGTTGGTGGTCTTGCCCAGCACCATCGGGGCGAACACGTGAGCTTCCAGCTGGTTGGCCAGCAGGATGACCGCGAGAGTGGCGACGGCGATCCACGGACTGACTGTCAGCCCCAGCAGCACGGCCGGCACGCTGCTTATGATCGGCCCCAGGTACGGAACGATGTTGAACAGGGCGGCGACGAACGCCAGCGTCAGTGCCAGCGGTACGCCCAGGATGGTGAACCCGATCCACAGCACCAGGCCGGTCAGCAGGCTGATCAGCACCTGGCCGCGCAGGAAGCCGCCGACGACGCGGTCGGTCTTGGCCCGCACATCCAGGAACACCTCCCGGTAGCGCACCGGCACGTAGCGGACGGTGGCCTGGCTGAAGCGCGGGAAGTCGAACAGGAAGTAGGCGCTGATGAGCAGGATGAAGAACACCTGCACACCGCCGGAGACGATGCTGGCAACCCCGCCCACAAGGTAGTCGCCGCCGCCTTCAAGCAGGCGCTGGAACGCGCTGCGCAGAGCCGCTGCTGACTGGGCCAGGGTGTCACTGATCATGCCCTGGGCAGTCTGTACGAACGGTGTCACTGCCGCGACGCCATCCTCCATGAACTCGGCGTCAGGGTCAGCTCCGAACCGTTCGAACAGCTGGGGCAGGCCCTGCAGCCATTCGACGATGCCGGTGACGAGCGGCGTGAGCCCCTCAAGTGCGCTCGGGATGAGCCTGAGGAACTCGCCGAGCTGACCGACGACCTGGGCAAGCAGGAACGAACCGACGATCACCAGGATCGCCAGCATGATGTAGACGATGCCGACGGCCAGACCCCGACCGATGCGCAACCGGCCCATCATGTCCACGAGCGGGTTGAGTACGTAAGCCAGCAGGTAACCGACTACGGCTACCGTCAGTGCGAACGAGTAGGCGTGGCGAGTGTTCCAGAGGATGATCAGCAGCAGCACCGCCACGAAGACGTAAGCGACTGCCCGCACCCAGACGTTGCCGAGCACGTACTCGACCGCACCTTTGCCACCCGGTCCGGGCGGACCGAAACGCGGTGTCGCAGCACCCAGGCCGGGTGTACGCGCCTGGTGGCCTTCAGCAGGGACGCTGCTGTCGTCGTTCGCTTCGTTCACGTGCTGCTCAGGTTCCACTGCAGTCAACCTTACCGTACGCGGCCACGGCGTTTCCCGGGATAACCGTCGACGAGGAGGTGCAGCCATTGAGACAGGTAATATCCGGCTGCGCTGCCGGCAGCCAGCCAGCCCCACTGGCCGTAGAAGCCGGCGCGCAGCTCCAGTCCGCTGCCCAGCCAGCCGGCCAGCACCTGGGCGAGTTCGCTGAGGGCGAGCAGCAGCACGGCCATGTAGGCCAGGCGGGTAGCCGGTCCGACGATCCAGGTGTGGGACAGGCCCCGGTGCCTGAACAGGACACCGTACGGCACCCACAGGATGCCGAATATGCCCCAGTTACTCTTGGCCCTGACCCGCCGGTTCGCCAGGTCCAGGTCAGGCGTCACCAGCAGGGTGCCGACCAGGTAGCTGACGACGAAAGCAGCGCGTGCCGGCAGTGGTGCGAGCTCCTCCGGAGGCAGCTGCTGGCCGGTCAGCCTGCCCCAGTACCAGGCGGCAGTGATCCCGCCGAGTACGAGCAGGTTGACCGTCTCATGCCTGCGTCCGTCAGCCATACCGGACCGGCACCGTTCAGGCCGCCTGTTCCGCCTGCTCGGCCTGGATGGCGGTCAGGGCGATCGTGTAGATGATGTCGTCGACGAGTGCCCCGCGTGAGAGGTCGTTGACGGGGCGGCGCAGACCCTGGAGCATCGGCCCGATGCTGACCACGTTGGCGCTGCGCTGTACGGCTTTGTACGTCGTGTTGCCAGTGTTCAGGTCCGGGAACACCAGCACGGTCGCCTGGCCGGCGACGCTGGAGCCGGGCGCCTTGGAGCGGGCAACGCTGGCCACTGAGGCGGCGTCGTACTGCAGCGGACCGTCGATCAGCAGATCCGGGCGGCGCTCCTGGGCGATGCGCGTGGCGGCACGGACCTTGTCCACATCGGTGCCGGAACCGGACACCCCGGTGCTGTACGAGATCATGGCCACCCGGGGTGTGATGCCGAACAGTGCGGCTGAATCAGCGCTCTGGATGGCGATGTCGGCCAGTTCCTCTGCGTTGGGGTCAGGGTTCACGGCACAGTCGCCGTACACCAGCACCTGCTCGGGCAGGCACATGAAGAACACGCTCGATACCAGGCGGGCACTGTCGGCGGTCCGGATGAGCTGGAGGGCAGG
The DNA here is from genome assembly GCA_964411415.1 of uncultured bacterium. Lineage (GTDB taxonomy): Bacteria > Deinococcota > Deinococci > Deinococcales > Trueperaceae > CALDPK01. The sequence goes on along the minus strand of CAYPKV010000014.1, from coordinate 21,021 downwards.
CCGCAGGGTGTTGGCTGTGGTGTTGACGGCACCGGAAACGAGGCCGTCCACCTCACCGAGTGCCAGCATCATGGTGCCCAGCACCGTGTCGTCCTGCAGCTGCTCCTGGGCGACCGGTACGGTCATGCCACGGTGGGCGCGCATCTGCACGAGCGCATCGACGTAACCGGCGCGCAGCGGCTCCGGATCGAGCACCTCGAGACCGTCCGGCAGGCTGAGCCCCTGCACCTCAGCGACGCGGGCCACTTCGGCCGGCGCCGCCAGCAGTACGCAGCGGGCGATACCGCGTTCCGTCGCCTCGATGGCTGCCCGCACGGTGCGGGGTTCCGCCCCTTCCGGCAGCACGATGCGCCGGTCCGCGGCCCGGGCCCGGGTGACCAGGCGGTACATGAAAGCTGCGGGTGACATGCGCGGCGGCCGGCTGCTGCCTGTGGCGACGTGCTCCTGGATGAGTGCCGCGTCCAGGTGGGCGGCGACGGTGGCGCGCACGGCCTCGAGCCGGTCAGTGTCATCAAGCGGGATCTCGACGTTCAGCCGGGCGGCCGCGGCGGCCGTCATGAAGGAGTCAGAATCGACGGCCAGCACCGGCAGGCCGGTGTCGAGCGCGGACTGGCACAGACGCATGATCCGCGCGTCGGGCTCGATACCGCCGGTGAGCAGCAGTCCGGCGAGCGGCGTGCCGTTGAGCGCCGCCATGCAGGCGGCGAGGATGATGTCATCACGGTCACCCGGCGTGACGAGCAGAGCACCGGGCCGCAACCGGTCGGTCATGTTGGCGACGGAACGGGCGACGAGCGACACGTCGATGACCCGGCGTCTGGTCAGCTCGCCCGCATGCAGCACCCGGGCGCCGAACTGCTCCGCGACGTCACTGACACGCGGCGACATCAGTTCTCGCTGCCAGGGGATGGCGCCGAGCAGCTTGAAACTGTCGGAGAACAGCCGGCAGCCACTGCGCAGGTCATCAGCGGTGACCGCCGCAACCATGTTGTCTGCGATGTTGCGGTTGGCGCCGAACACTTCGGCCGGCGCACCGAGGAAGTTGACGATGCAGCCGAGCACGCGGCGTGATTCAGGCCCGCCGTACAGGGCGCTGCTGAGCTCCAGACGCTGGCAGAACTCCTGCAGGCCAGAGTTGCCGAGCGCACCGACCAGGATCACGGAAGCATCCAGGGTCCTGGCCACCGCCCGGTTCAGGTGGTCGACGCTCAGGGCATCGAAACGGTCCGCGACTCCTTCGACGATGACGACGTCCGCGTCCTGAGCGACCTGCTGGAAGCGGGCGACCACTTCCTCGAGCAGCAGTGCTTCCTTGCCCTGCCGCAGCAGCTCCTCAGCAGCAGCGAACGGCAGCGGAGCGGGTGGCCGCAGGTCAGTGCCGATGCTGGCGAAGTGGGTGCTGCGGTCAGGCCCGTGGGCGCCCGGCTGGGCGATGGGCTCCAGGAAGGCGACCCGGGTGCCCAGCTGGTCGAGTGCGTGGAGCAGTCCGATGCTGACCGAAGTCAGTCCGACGCCGGGGCCGGTGGGTGCCAGATAGTAAACATGTGTCCGGGACATCGCTGCAGGCAGCATAACCCCGGCCCGTGGGCGTTAGCATGGTTGGCCATGGACGGCAGACCCGGCTGGCAACGAATGCTGTGGATCCTGGCGACGGCGCAGCTGCTGTCGTCGGTCGGCTTCAGCATGATCTTCCCGTTCCTTCCCAACTACGTGACCGAACTGGGAGCGACGAGCGGGATCAGCATCGTGTTCTGGACCGGTGCCGTCTTCAGCGCCCAGGCGATCACGATGTCGATCGCCTCACCGCTGTGGGGCGCCGTCGCTGACCGGATGGGCCGCAAGCCGATGATGGTCAGGGCACTGCTGGGCGGAGCGCTCACCGTTACCCTCATGGGGTTCGTCAGCAGCGCTGAGCAGCTCGTGCTGCTGCGGGCGATTCAGGGTGTCGTCTCCGGAACCGTCAGCGCCGGCAACGCCCTCGTCGCGTCGATCGCGCCGCGCAACCGGAGTGGCTACGCGATGAGCGTGCTGCAGACGGCCAGCTGGGGTGGCATCGCACTCGGCCCGCTGCTGGGCGGCATCATGGCTGACCAGTTCGGTTACGCCTTCTCGTTCGTGATCACCGGCATCCTGCTGTTCCTCGGTGGGCTGCTGGTCATGTTCGGCGTGAAAGAGGAGTTCAGGCCCGCACCCCGTTCCCGGCGCAAGAGCATCCTGGGCAGCTGGCGGCAGCTGTTCGCCCGCCGTGGCATGACCGTCACGTTCATCGCCCGCTTCAGTTCGAGCCTCACCCGCAGCCTGCTCGTCCCCATCCTGCCGCTGTTCATCCCGGTCATCATGGCCGGCAGCCAGGGGCTGTCCACCTTCACCGGCCTGGTCATCGGCATATCGAGTGCCACGGGCACCGTGTCGTCGTTACTGCTGGGCAGTCTTGGTGACCGCACCGGACACAAGCGGATCCTGATCATCTCCGGGGTCATCTCCGCCGTCAGCTACCTGGCGATGGCGTTCGTGACCGAAGGCTGGCAGCTGCTGCTGGTCAACGCCGCCGCAGGTTTCGCGACCGGCGGTCTCATGCCGGCACTGAGCGCGCTCATCGCTTCTTACGCCGATGAGGACGAGGTCGGTGCCGCGTTCGGCCTCGACAACTCGGTCATGTCTGCCGCCCGGGCACTGTCACCGCTCATCGCCGTGGGTGTGGCGGAGCTGTTCAGTTTCCAGGCGGTGTTCGTGATCGGTGCAGTGATCCTGGTCGCGACGGTGCTGCTGTCGTGGCGTTTCCTGCCCGACGTAGGGCCGAACCCCGACGTCGTCGTCCGCTGACCGGCCTGCCGGCCCGGCTGCGCTACAATGACCGTGTCACCAGGGGTGCCGCAGCAGTCTGTGCCTGCGGCTGAGATCAGACCCTAGAACCTGACGCCGTTAGGACGGCCGGAGGAAGCGTGAACCATGAACAGCCCATGCATGTACAGGTCTGATTCTCCCGGTGGCGGGAGGAGACCATGAGAAGAACCATCGCAACACTGCTGCTGGCGCTCACTGTGCCGGCACTCGCCCAGGCACCTGTCCGGGTGCTGACGCACTCGTCGTTCGACCTGCCGGAGCAGCTGCTGGAGCAGTTCACCGCAGAGACGGGCTGGCCGGTTGAGCTGCTGGCCGGTGGCGACGCCGGTGAGGTCGTGAACCGGGCAGTGCTGACCGCGGGGCGCCCCCTGGCCGACGTGCTGTTCGGCGTCGATGCCAGCCTGCTCATCCGCGCGGCTGACGCCTCAGTGTTCGAACCGTACGAATCGCCGCTGCTGGTCAACGTTCCTGAACAGTTCCACCTGTCAGAAAGCCACCTGGTCACCCCTGTCGACGTCGGCTACGTGGCCTTCAACCTCGACCTGGAGTGGTTCGACGCACACGGACTGGAGCTGCCCGGCTCACTCGAAGATCTCGCAGAGCCGGCCTGGGCGGACCTCACCGTCGTGATGGACCCGGCTGCCAGCAGCCCCGGCCTGGCGTTCATGCTGGCCACCATCCAGTACTTCGGTGACGACTGGCCGGACTGGTGGGCCCGTCTGCGTGACAACGGCCTGCAGGTCACTTCCGGCTGGACCGAGGCTTACTACTCCGCCTTCAGCCGCTACGGTGGTGACCGGCCCATCGTTCTGTCTTACGCCAGCAGCCCGGCAGCCGAAGTGATCTTCGCTGAGACGGAACTGCTGACCGCCCCGACCGGCAACCTGCTCTGCGACGGCTGCACCGTCCGGCAGGTCGAAGGCGCCGGGGTGCTCGCCGGGGCTGCCAACCCGGAAGGTGCCCGCGCCTTCATCGACTTCCTGCTGAGCGAAGACGTTCAGAACGCGATTCCGATGTCGATGTTCGTGTACCCGGTGGTCAGCACTGTGACCCTGCCGGAGGAGTTCCTGCTCTTCGCTGAGGTGCCGGCTGGCGCTGGTGACGGCCCTGCTCCGGCACTCGTCAGTGAACACCAGGCGGACTGGCTGCTGGCCTGGACGCGGGTCGTACTGCAGGGGGCCGATCCCGCCAGCGTGCGCTGAGCCCCGTCACACCGGCCCGGCTTCCGGACTGAACATCGTCCGGAAGCCGGCATCGCTCTCAAGCAGCTGTTCCATCGTCCCGCAGGCGGTGACGCGGCCACCATCCATCACGAGGATCCGGTCAGCCCGCTCGAGTGCCGCCAGCCGGTGCGAAACGACCAGGCAGGTCGCACCGGCAGCGGCAACCCCTTCCCAGAGCCGCGCTTCGGTCTCCACGTCCAGAGCGCTGGACAGGTCATCGAACACGAGCAGCTCAGCCTGGGTCAGGAACATCCGTGCCGCCGCGCTGCGCTGCACCTGGCCGCCTGACAGCCGGACACCGCGGCTGCCGACCTGGGTATCCAGGCCCTGTTCGAGCCGCTGCAGGTCGGGTTTCAGCACCGCAAGGTCAAGTGCCGCAGCCAGCTCACCGTCAGCCGGCGTGCGGCCCAGCAGCAGGTTCTCGCGCAGGGTATCGCTCACAAGGCGCGGCACCTGCGCCGTCCAGGCAGCGTGAGGCGGCACGAGGAACACCGCCGGATCATCCACCAGCTGGCCGTTCCAGCGGATCTCACCTGAGTCTTTCGGCAGCAGTCCCAGCAGCACCCGCAGCAGCGTCGACTTACCGGTGCCGACCCGGCCCGTGATGACCGTCATGCTGCCGCGCTCCAGGGAGAAGCTGACGTCGCTGATGCCGGTCTCACCGTCCGGGAAGCGGTAAGTGAGGCCCCGGACCTCGAGCCGCTGCAGCGGAATCCGCTCCTGTGCTGAGGAACGCAGTTCCGGTTCCGGTCCACGCACCTGCAGGTCGTGGTTCTGAACCAGCTGATCTGCCGGGGCGTCGACCATAAGCCGGCCCAGGCGTTCGAACGCCACGCCGGCGCGCCGGTGCTCGACCAGCATGTTGCCGAAGAAAGTCATGATCCCCGTCAGGTAAGGGAGGTAGGCCATGAACAGTGCGAAGTCACCGACCGTGAAACGGCCGTCCTGCATGCGGCTTGCCGCAGCGAACAGCATGATGCCGGTCGCGACGCTGACCATGTTGTCAGAGACGCTGCGGAACGATTCGGTGAGCAGGCTGTCCCGCAGCGCGGCCCGGCGCCTCACTTCGCCGAGCCTGAGGAAGTGCTGCATTACGCTGTCCGTCTGTCCGGCCACCCGGATCGCCTGGAAACTGCCCATCATCTCACCGATGAAGTCTGTCACCTGGGTGCCCGCCTCGCGCAGTCTGCGCCGGGCGTTGCGGATCGGTCCCTGGATCAGCCGGGTGAACACGATCGCCACGGCCATCGGCAGCAGCACCATCACCGTCATCCAGGCGTCGATGCGCACCATGATGAACAGCGCGACGAGCGCGAAGGCTGCGAAGCCGGCCGCGTCCACGAAACTGTCCACGTAGCGTGAGATGTCTTCCACGTCGTCGCGGAATCGCGTCACGGCACCGCCCGGTGACTCCGGCAGCCGGCGCGCCCGGGGTGCCGTGAGCAGCCAGCTGAGCACGTTGCGCCGCAGCAGCAGCTGCACCTCCAGGAAGTAGATGCTGAAGCTGATGAAGGCGGCTGCCATGTTGCCCAGCCGCGCCATGTTCAGGACTCCGAGCAGCGCCAGGTACGTGTAAGGGTTGACCGGTTCAGCAGCGGCGCCGCTCAGTGCATCGAACAGACCCCGGTCGAGGACGCCGTACAGGACAGGTGACAGGTGGTTCAGGAACCACAGGAACGCGGTGAGCAGGAACAGCGGTGTGCGGTAACGCAGCAGCCGGGCCATGAGCCGCAGCGTCCGTGGCCTTACCTGTACTTCAGTCATCGGTCTCTCCTTCCCCGTCCGCAAGCAGCCGGTCCAGGTCACCTGCACCACGGGCGGTCTGCAGCAGCCGTGCGTACCGGCTGGCCGGGTCCGCAGCCAGGCGGCGGCGGTCACCGTACTCCGCGACCCGGCCGTCACTCATGATCAGGATCGAATCAGCGCGGGCCACCGTCTCGAGCCGGTGCGCGATTATGACTGCGGTCCTGCCACGCAGCAGCCGGTCGACTGCCTGACCGAGCCGGCGTTCGGTGTCGGGATCCAGGCGGGATGACGGCTCGTCCAGGATCACGATGCCGGGGTCTTTCAGGAACACCCGGGCCAGTGCCAGCAGCTGCGCTTCACCGGCGCTCAGGTTCGAACCGCCGGCCTCGATGACCGTGTCAAGCCCGTCCGGCAACGCAGCCAGCCAGGCAGCCAGGCCCAGGCTTTCGAGCAGCTCCCGCAGTTCAGCATCGCTGTGGTCGGCTGAGAAGAAGGTCAGGTTGTCCCGGACCGTAGCCCGGAACAGCTGCACGTCCTGAGTGACAAGTCCGACCCGGCTGTGCAGGTGATCGTCAGTGAGCCTGCGCAGGTCATGGCCACCGAGTTTCACCGAGCCGGAGTCGGGGTCGTAGAAGCGGAACAGCAGCCTCGTCATGGTCGTCTTGCCGCTGCCGGTACGGCCCAGCAGACCCAGCACTTCGCCGGGCCGCAGACTGAAACTCACGTCGGCCAGCGTAGTGCGGGCCGGCAGGTCCACAGTTGCCGGGTAGCTGAAGGTGACGTGTTCGAAACGGAGGGCCAGCGGGCCGGCCGGCAGCCGCTCAGTTCCACCGGCTGGCAGCTTCGGTTCCTCCGCGAGCAGCTGGCGCACGCGGGTCAGGCCGGCTGACGCCTTCTGCAGTTCCTGCATGTGCTGGGTGACCAGCTCGATCTGCTCGTTGAGGATCCCCAGGTACTGGAACACGACGAAGGCGGCGCCCACCGTGTGTTTGCCCTGCAGGACGAAGAAGATCATCAGGCCCATGCCGAGCAGCAGCCCGATCACGTATGCACCCCAGGCACCGAGCCAGGCGACCATCCGTGACCGCCAGGCGACGAGCGACCGCCGCAGGTAATCGCGCATCACGGGGTTGAAACGCCACAGTGAATGCCGCCCTGCGCCGTTGGCACGGATGTCTTCGATGCCGGCCAGGCGCTCCTCGATGAAGCTGTAGAACTCGGCGCTGCTCTGACGTTCCAGCTCGGTGGCGGCTTCAGCGCGCCGCCTGGTGGCCAGGATGAGCACCACCTCCAAGACGCTGACGAGCGTAAGGCTGAGACCGATCCATGGGTCCATCAGCCACAGCACCACCAGGACGCTCAGTACGAGCAGCAGACCGCCGGCCACACGCACTGAGAACTGGCTGAAGAAGTTGCCGAGCGCCGTCAGGTCACCGTCGATGCGTTCGATCAGTTCACCCGGCGTGCGGGAACGGTGCCAGTCCAGGTCGAGGCTGAAGGCGTGCGCGGCCAGGTCGGCCCTGAGCGTGTTGGTGACCCGCCAGCCCAGGTCAGCGCCCGTGTATGTCGCTGCTGCACCGAGCAGCTGCCGGAACAGCGCGGCCACGAGGAAGAAGACTGCGACGTCGCGCAGCGCCGCCATGCCTGCGCCAGCGAGCGCCAGGTCAACGAACTGACCGAGCAGCTGAGGCACGTACAGCTGCAGGCCGACGAAGGCGGGCAGCAGCAGGCCCATGATGGTGAGTCGAAGCTTCTCGCGGCCCAGATGGCTGCTGAAGCGGTCGCGCCGGCGTGAGCCGGCAGCGGTTCCGGTTGTCATGATTGGTTATTCCCCTGTCGTTGGATGAGGTGGCCGCGGGCCTGACAGCACTGCTGCAGGCTCAGCCGTCAGCGGAACCGGCACGTAAGCGGTGCCGGCAATGTGCTGGCTGGATCAGTTCAGGTTTGGGGTCTTACTGATCATCGGTCACTCCTGCCTGCCACTCCGGGTACCGGGGACAGTGATCTGGGAAACACTGCAGACCCTACAGCACCGGCGCAGCGCGCGTCAAGCCCGCTCTGTCGCCCAGCGGCCGGGGCAGGCCTGTCCGGCGGCCTAAAGTCGACAGTCATGAAGATCGAGATCTGGTCCGACATCGCCTGCCCGTTCTGCTACATCGGCCGCCGCCACCTGGAGCTGGCGCTTGAGGAGCTTCCTTTCCGTGACGAGGTCAGCGTGCAGTGGAAGAGCTTCCAGCTCGACCCGACTGCCAGCGCGGATGGCGGCCAGCGCGCCGTCGACATGCTGGCCAGCAAGTACGGCATGAGCCTGGAGCAGGCCCGGGCCAGCCAGGCACAGGTGTCCGCCCGGGCCCGCGAGGTCGGCCTTGACATGCGTGCTGATGGCGGCCTGTCCACCAACACGCGTGACGCCCACCGGCTGCTCCATCTGGCCACGGAACACGGCCTGCAGAGTGAACTGAAGGCTGCACTGTTCCAGGCTCACTTCGCAGACGGCGTCAACGTCGGTGACCACACCGTGCTGAGCAGCATCGCCACCGGAGTGGGACTGCCTGAAGAAGACGTCAGTGCCGTGCTGAACAGTGACCGTTTCGCAGCTGAAGTCGCCAGCGACCAGCAGGAAGGTCAGAGTCTTGGTGTGCAGGGCGTGCCGTTCTTCGTCCTGGGCCGCAGGTACGGACTGAGCGGCGCCCAGCCGGTTGAAGTGTTCAGAGAGGCGCTGGAGCAGGCCTGGCAGGAACAGGGCGCCACCGGCAGCTGATACGCTGCACCCTGTGGCACTGCAGCTGGAGAACGTGAGCCGGTCGTACCGCGGTTTCCCCGCGGTCAAGGACGTGTCCCTGACGGTCGAAGACGGCGAGGTGCTGGCGCTGCTGGGCCCCAGCGGCTCCGGCAAGAGCACGGTGCTGCGCCTGACCGCCGGCCTGGAACAGCCGGACAGCGGCCGCATAAGCCGCAACGGTCGCGACCTGCGCCGGGTGCCGGCCCAGCACCGTAACTTCGGTGTCGTCTTCCAGGATTACGCGCTGTTCCCGCACCTGGACGTACAGGCCAACATCGCATTCGGTCTGGTCGAACGCCGCTGGCCGCGAGAACGCACTGAGGCCCGGGTGCAGCACCTGCTGGACCTGACCGGACTGAGCGGACTGGGCAGCCGGAGGATCCAGCAGCTCTCAGGCGGGCAGCAGCAGCGGGTCGCGCTGGCCCGTGCCCTGGCACCGGAACCGGAACTGCTCCTGCTGGACGAGCCGTTCTCGAACTTAGACAGCGGACTGCGTGACAGCCTGACCGATGAACTCGCGGCGCTGCTCGATTCACAGGGCCTGAGCGCCATCCACGTGACCCACGACCGGTCCGAGGCTTTCAGGCTCGCTGACCGCATCGCGATACTGCGGGAAGGCCGGCTCGTACAGACCGGTACGGCCGCGGAGCTGCCCCGCAGTCCGCGTGACGCCTGGGTCGCCCGCTTCCTGGGCTGGCGCAACGTGTTCACTGACGGACCCGGCGGCAGCGGTCCCGTGCTGCTCGACGACGGTCTGGTGAGCCTCGGTGACAGCAGCACCGGCACTCCGGCGACCGTGCTTGAAGTACGTTCTGAGGGTTCAGCAGTCGAACTGCGGCTGCTGCCGCCAGGCTGGGCGCAGGCACTGTGCTGGCGCGGTCATCCGCGGGAACTGACCACGCTGCCCGCTGCAGGCGACAGCGTGACCGTACACATCCCGGCCGCCGCCTGGATCCCCCTGGCACAGGAGACGACATGAAGGTCGTGCTCAGCGCCTCAGGACTGATCAGGCAGGGACCGTGGCTCACCAGGGAGCTGGAGAGCGCCGCGCTGATCGTCGCTGTGGACGGCGGACTGCGGCACGTCACTGCAGCCGGTCACTCTCCTCAGCGGCTGCTCGGTGACCTGGACTCAGCTGAGCCCGCGGAGCTGGCTGAGCTTGCCGGCACCGAGGTCGTGCGGTTCCCGGCCGACAAGGACTCAACCGACCTCGAGCTCGCCCTGGACGACATAACCGGCCTGGGCGCCACCGAAGTGACAGTCGCCGGTGCACTGGGGCTGCGCCACGACCACGGCCTGACCAACCTGCTGGTGAGCGCCCGCTGGCACGACGAACATGGCGTTCCCATCTGCCTGGCCGGCGACGGCACCATCGCCTGGCCGCTGCGGGCAGGCGGGCAGCTCAGCCTGCCGGTTCCCGCCGGCAGTGTTTTCAGCGTCATCGCCCTGCAGGCCGGTTGCCGGGTCAGCATCAGCGGCGCCCGTTACGGCCTGCACGACCACGAACTGCCGTGGGGCAGCGGACTCGGCCTCTCCAACGTCACGGCCGCACAGGCACGGGTGGACTGCCATGCCGGGCTTATCGCAGTGCTGGCGGTGAGTGATGAGGTTTGACGCTGAGTCGGTCACTGAAACTGTGCTGAGCCTGGGCTTCCCGCCCGGCAGTTACGTGGTGCACGCCAGTGCAGCCATGGTCCTGTGGAGACTGATCCCTGACGCCGGCGACATCGACATCGCGGCAGACGCGACCGGCTGGCGCCACGCCCTGACCCTGGGTGAGGCGCGGCCGGCGAACGTCGACCTGCGGATCGAGCCGGCCCCGGGTATCGAAGTGTTCAGCGGCTGGCTCGGACAGTCACCGGACGCGCTGCTCGCCCGGGCCCAGCTGATCGGCGGAGTCAATACCGCCCACCCTGACGACATCCTCGAGTTCAAGCGCCGGCTGAACCGGCCGAAGGATCAGGAGCACATCCGACTGCTCGAGGCGTTCACCTGCAATAATCACTGACTTATGGACGCACCGCTCGCGAAGATCAGTGAACTGAAACAGCTGGAAGGCCAGACCGTGACCCTGCAGGGCTGGGTACACAACCGCCGCAACCTCGGCGGGATCCGTTTCCTGCTGCTTCGTGACAACAGCGGTGTGGCCCAGTGCGTGTTCCAGGGTGTAGACCTGCCGCTCCACGAAAGCAGCGTGCGGGTGACCGGCCGGGTCGTCGCCAGCCCGAAGGCTCCCGGCGGCGTCGAACTGCAGGCGGAACAGCTCGAGGTCATCTCCGAAGCGCTCGTGCCTCCTCCTGTCGAGATCAGCAAGGAGGAGTGGCAGGCGAACCCCGAGACGCTGCTCAGCTACCGGGCCGTCTCGGTCCGTGGTCTGAAAGCCCGTGCGGCCCTGAAGGTTCAGGCGAGCCTCGTACGCGCCTTCCGCGGCTTCCTGGACGGTGAAGGCTTCACTGAGATATTCACGCCGAAGCTGGTCGGCGCCGGTGCCGAGGGTGGCGCCAACATGTTCGAGGTCGATTACTACGGCCGCAAAGCGTACCTGGCACAGTCCCCGCAGCTGTACAAGCAGATCATGGCCGGTGTGTTCGAACGGGTCTACGAGACCGCCCCCGTTTACCGGGCTGAGCTGTCACACACGAACCGGCACCTGGCCGAGTACATGTCGCTCGACGCCGAGCTGGCATTCATCAAGGACGATTCCGACGTCATGGACGTGCAGGAACGCCTGGTACGGCACATGATGCAGCAGGCCGCGGAAGAATGCGCCCCTGAGTTCAGCCTGCTCGGCGCCAGTCCCGCCCGGGCCGACGAACCGTTCCCGCGCATCCCGCTGCTGGCCGCCCGGGAACTCGTACGGGAACGGTACGGCCACGAGTCCGGCGGCAAGGACCTGGACCCCGAGGCTGAACGCCTCATCGGCCGCTGGGCACTGGAAGAGCACGGCAGTGACTTCGTGTTCGTCACCGCCTACCCCCAGGCAGCCCGGCCGTTCTACACCTTCCCGGTCGAAGGCGGCCTCACCCGCGGCCTGGACCTGATATTCCGCGGCACGGAGATCTCCTCCGGCGGCCAGCGTGCCCACCTCCATGAGGTGCTTCTGCAGGAGCTCGCCAACCGCAAGCTCGATGCGGCCGACTTCAGCAGTTACCTGGACGTGTTCAGACACGGGATGCCACCCCACGGTGGCTTCGCCATCGGTGCCGAAAGGCTGACGGCCCTGCTGCTGGGCATCAGCAACGTCCGCTTCGCCCGCGCCTTCCCGCGCGATGCCGGCCGCCTGGAGCCCTGAGGCTCAGGCGGTCCCTTCGAACAGCGGCACCGCCCGCCTGCCCTGCATGACCATGTGGCAGCCGCGGCAGCGTGGCTCGTAACTCTCACTGGCACCGACCAGGATGACCGGGTCATCGAAGTGCGCCGGCTGACCCGCGATGAGCCGCTGGGTGCGGGTCGCAGCCCGGCCGCAGCGGCAGATCGCCGTGAGCTTCGTGACGAACTCCGCGTGGGCCAGCAGGTCCGGCATAAGGCCGAACGGCACCCCCCGGAAGTCCAGCTCCAGGCCGGCGAGTATGACCCGCTTGCCGGACTCCGCAAGCTCCAGTGAGAGCGGCACGATCTGTTCGTCCAGGAACTGCGCCTCATCGACCGCCACCACCTGCGAGTCGTAGCTGATGAGCTGATCGAGTTCAGTGGTGTCAGCCACCGGGGTGGCCTGCAGGCGCGAACCGTCATGGGAGGCGACGGCGGTCGCATCGTAACGGTCGTCGATGGCGGCCTTGAACACCTGGACCCGCTGGCCGGCCAGCACGGTACGCCGCACCCTGCGGATCAGTTCCTCTGACTTGCCACTGAACATGGGCCCGACGATCACTTCGATCAGGCCCGGTGAGAACTCCTGAAAGTACATGGACCAATGCTAGCCCCACAGTGGCTCCGGGGTCGGCACATGCCCGGCAGGAGCCAACTGATACAGTGCCCTTTGTATGGAACGCATGCACGGAACGACCATAGTTGCCGTCCACCGCGACGGGGTATCCGCACTCGCGGGTGACGGCCAGGTCACGCTCGGCGACACGATCGTGAAGAAGGGCGCCACCAAGGTACGGGCGCTCGCCGACGGCCGCATCCTCACCGGCTTCGCCGGAACAGTATCTGACGCTTTCACCCTGCTGGAGAAGTTCGAAGGCCACCTGGCCAGTTACCGGGACAACCTGATGCGCGCCGCCGTCGAAACGGTCAAGGAATGGCGCACCGACCGCGTCCTCCGCAACCTGGAGGCGATGCTGATCGTCGCTGACGGCAGCCAGCTGCTCACCCTCTCAGGCATGGGCGACGTCATCGCCCCTGACGAGAACGTGGTGGCCATCGGCTCCGGCGGCGCTTACGCCCAGGCAGCCGCGCTGGCGCTGCTGCGCAACACGGACCTGCCGGCCGCTGAGATAGCCGAGAAGTCGCTGCTCATCGCCGCTGAGATCGACATATACACGAGCGGTAACGCCACGGTGCTCAGCACCGGCGACGGCCAGGCGGACAGTTGAGCGGCGACCTGATCAGGTCCGCCGGCCCGGCCGCCGAGTTCAGCCTGACGCCGCTGCAGATCGTCGCTGAGCTCGACCGGCACATCATCGGCCAGGCGAAAGCCAAACGCAGCGTCGCCATCGCCCTGCGCAACCACTGGCGCCGCCGCCAGCTGGCCGCCGACCTGCAGGCGGACATCACACCGAAGAACATCCTGATGATCGGGCCGACCGGCGTGGGCAAGACTGAGATCGCCCGCCGGCTGGCCCGCATGGCCCGGGCGCCTTTCATCAAGGTCGAGGCCACCAAGTTCACTGAAGTCGGCTACGTCGGCCGTGACGTCGACTCCATCGTCCGGGATCTGGTCCAGGCCAGCTTCCTGATGGTCGAGAACGAGAAGAAGCTCGAAGTCGTCGATGACGCCGCTCTGGCTGCGAAAGAACGGCTGCTCGATGCACTGCTGCCCGGCGGTTCCACCGAAGGCCGTGACCGCATGCGCGCCCTGCTCGACTCCGGGCAGCTGGAACAGCGTGAGATCGAGATCGAAGTCAACGATGACCGTCCGGCGATGGGCATGATGCCCGGCATGGAAGAAGTCGGCGCCAACCTGCAGGACATGTTCCAGGGCATGATGCCACGCCGGCGCAAGCGTCGCCGGCTCACGGTCAGCGAGGCACGCCGGGTACTGGCGAACGAGGAAGCTGACAGGCTCATCGACCACGACGCTATCTCACGCGAGGCGGTGGAACGGGCCGAGAACTCAGGGATCGTATTCATCGATGAGCTCGACAAGATCGTCTCAGATGAGGGTTCCAGCGCCGACGTGAGCGGCGAAGGTGTGCAGCGGGACCTGCTGCCCATCGTCGAAGGCACCCAGGTGAACACCCGCTACGGGCAGGTGCGTACCGACCACGTGCTGTTCATCGCCGCCGGTGCCTTCAGCGTGTCCCGGCCGTCAGACCTGATCCCGGAGCTGCAGGGCCGCTTCCCGATCCGGGTAGAACTCGAGGAGCTGAGCGCCGCTGACTTCCAGCGCATCCTGACCCAGCCGCATCACTCGCTGACGAAGCAGTACACGGCACTGCTGGCCGTCGACGGCATCACCCTGGAGTTCGCTGACTCCGGGCTGGAGAAGATCGCGGCATACGCTGAAACCGTCAACCGTGAGGTCGAGGACATCGGCGCCAGGCGGCTGCATACGATGCTGGAAACCGTCCTCGAGGACGTGGCGTTCGCCACCGACCTTGGCCGAGTCACCATCGACGCCGCCTACGTGGAATCGAAACTCGGCGAGATAGTCCAGGACGAAGACTTAAGCCGCTACATCCTCTGAGGCCGCGGGCCGCACCAGCAGGCTGACAGCACAGGCAGCCAGCCTGAAGCGCCCGCCCTCAGCGGCGGTAAGCCCCGCCGGGCCAGCGCTGCTCCACAGCGGACTGAAGCCTGGCGGGGCGTTAAGCAGTTCCGGCCCGCTGCCGTGGATCACCAGCAGCACGTCCTCACCGCCGGGTTCACCCCGCAGCAGGCAGGTCAGGATGCCGGCCTCACCGTGAGCCCACTGCTCACCATGCAGCTCCTCGCCCTTACCGTTCAGCCACTGCACGTCACCGCGTGAGCCACCGTTCAGCCAGGTGTTGCGGCGCAGCTGCGGGAAGCGCCGGCGCAGCGCCGTCAGTTCCGCGATGCAGCTGCTCAAGTCTTCCGCCCCCGCCCAGTCGAACCAGGACAGCACGTTGTCCTGGCAGTAGGCGTTGTTGTTGCCGTGCTGCGTGCGGCCCAGCTCGTCGCCACCGAGCAGCATCGGCGTTCCGCGGGAGAACAGCAGCAGTGCCAGCATCGCCCTGCGCAGGTTCAGCCGTGCCCCGTTCACGGCCGGATCGTCGGTCTCGCCTTCCACTCCCAGGTTGCGGGAACGTTCGAAATCACTGCCGTCCCGGCCGTTCTCCATGTTGGCGTCGTTGTGTTTGCGCGAGTACGACACCAGGTCACGCAGCGTGAAGCCGTCGTGGGCAGTGACGAAGTTCACGGACTGGGCCGGCAGCCGGCCACTGGACCGGAACACGTCACTCGAACCGCTTATGCGGGTGGCCAGCTCACCGAGTGAGACGCCCTGGCCGTTCCACAGTGAACGCACCGCGTCACGGAAGCGGTCGTTCCATTCGCCGAACTGCCACGGGAAACTGCCCAGCCGGTAACCGTCTTCACCGAGGTCCCACGGTTCGGCGATGAGCATCCGGTCCTGCAGCAGCGGGTCCTGGGCGATAGCCTGCAGCACCGGTGCGGCTGCGGACCAGTCGTTACCTTGCCGGCCCATAGCGGCGGCCAGGTCGAAGCGGAAACCGTCGATGCCCATGCCGCCTGCCCACCACCGCAGGCTGTCCAGGGTCAGCTGCAGCGCCGCCGGACCGTTCAGGTCAAGCGTGTTGCCGGTACCGGTCACGTCGCGGTAGCCGCCGTCGTCAGCGAGCAGGTAGTAAGCCGCGTTGTCGAAGCCGCGCAGACTGAGGGTCGGACCGTGTTCATTGCCTTCGCCACTGTGGTTGTACACCACGTCCAGGAACACTTCCAGGCCGGCCCGGTGCAGTTCACGCACCATGGTCCGGAACTCACTTACCGCAGCGACCGTGCAGCCCGCTGCCGCGTAACCTGGTTCGGGTGCGAAGTACGACAGGGTGTTGTAACCCCAGTAGTTACGCAGTCCCAGCCGGTGCAGCCGCTCGTCCTGCACGATCGCGTGGACCGGCAGCAGCTGGATCGTCGTGATGCCGAGCCGCGCGTAATGGTCAAGCATCACCGGATGGCACAGTCCCAGGTAAGTGCCACGCAGTTCCGCCGGGACACCGGGGTGCAGCATGGTGGTGCCACGCACGTGCGTCTCGTATATGACCCGGTCTTCAGCAGCGATCCTTGGTGCACTGACTCCCTGCCAGTCGAACTCCTCGTCGACGACCAGGCCGAGCGGTCCCGTCGCAGACGTGTCACGCAGGTCGGCTGCGTTGACGCCGCCGTTCAGTGGATCAGCCTCCCCTGCCGCCAGGCCGGGCTGCCAGGCCGGCATGCGGCCGATCGCCAGGGCGTAAGGGTCCAGCAGTATCTTCGCCGGGTTACAGCGGTGTCCGGCAGCAGCGTCGAACGGTCCGTGGACACGGAAGGCGTACGCCTGACCGGCACGCACCCCGGGTACGAACACGCTCCAGAGCGGTCCTTCCGCCCGCTCAAGCCCGATGGTGCGGGCGGGCGCCGCGTCGTCACAGCTGTCGTACAGCAGCAGTTCCACGCGTTCAGCCACGCTGCTGCGGACAGTGAACAGAGCTCCGCCGGCCCGGAGACGAACTCCGGGCCGGCGTGGTTCAGTTGCGCTCAACAGCCCGGCTCAGATGTGCAGCGCCCGGCCGTGCAGTGCCAGGGCAGCTTCCCTGAGTGCTTCCGACATGGTCGGGTGGGCGTGGATGGTGAGGGCGATGTCTTCAGCTGACGCGCCGAACGTCATGGCCGCCACAGCCTCAGCGATGAGGTCACCGGCGTGGGCACCGATGATGTGCACGCCCAGGATGCGGTCGGTTTCAGCGTGGGCCAGCATCTTCACGCGACCGTCCGTCGCGCCGGCGGTGCGGGCACGTCCGTTGGCCGAGAAGGGGAAGCTTCCCTTGCGGAACGGGATGCCCTGCTCCTTCAGCTGCTCCTCGGTGGCGCCGACGCCCGCGATCTCCGGGGCGGTGTAGACGATGGCCGGCACGAGCCCGTAATCGACATGAGCGTGGATGCCGGCCAGCAGTTCAACCGCAGCCACCCCGTCCTCTTCGGCCTTATGGGCCAGCATCGGTCCTGCGATGACGTCACCGATGGCCAGGATGCCAGGCACATTGGTCCGGAAGTTGCTGTCCACGGTTATGCGGCCCTGGGCGTCGACCGCGACACCGGCTTCCTCCAGGCCGAGACCGGCCGTGTTGGGCCGGCGGCCGACCGCGACCAGCAGGCGGTCGCATTCGAGGTCGTCCTGCCCGTCGATGCTGACTGTGACCCGGCCGTCTGCGACCCGGGCACCGGTGACCGCGGTTGACAGCCGGAACTCGATCCCCTGCCGCTTCAGCAGCTTCTGTGCTTCACGCGCGATCTCCAGGTCCATGCCCGGCAGGATCCGGTCGAGGTACTCGAGTACGGTGACCCGTGCGCCAAGCCGGCTCCACACGGAGCCGAGTTCCAGACCGATGGCGCCTGCCCCGACCACGATGAGGTGTTCCGGCACGCTGTCGTACTCAAGCGCCTCTGTCGATGAGCCGATCAGGTCGCCATCGAACTCAACCCCGCGCAGACCGGCAACTGTGCTGCCGGTAGCGATGAGGATGTTGTCAGCTTCGACCTCGCTGCTGCCATCAGGACCGGCAACTGTCACTCGCCCCGACCCTTTGATCGTGCCAGTGCCGGTGAAACTCGTGATGCCGTTCTTCCTGAACAGGAACGCTACGCCGTCGGTGTTGCTCCTGACGATCTTCCCGCGGCGCTCGTGCATGCGGGCCAGGTCGAGCTGCACGCCGTCGACCATGACTCCATGTTCAGCCATGCCGGAACGCACTTCCGCGAAGCGCTGGCTCGATTCGAGCAGCGCCTTGCTGGGGATGCAGCCGACGCGCACGCAGGTGCCGCCGAAGGTCGGCTCCTTCTCTATGACCGCCACTTTCATGCCCAGCTGCGCGGCGCGGATGGCCGCGACGTAACCACCGGGGCCCGCGCCTATCACCGCCAGGTCGAACTTATCAGCCATGTTCAGACCTCCAGCAGGATGCGCGTCGGGTTCTCGATCGTCTCCTTGATGCGCTTCAGGAACGTCACCGCTTCACGGCCGTCGACGATGCGGTGGTCGTAGCTGAGCGCCAGGTACATCATCGGTCTTATGACGACCTGCCCGTTCACGGCTACCGGCCGCTCCTGGATCGAGTGCATGCCCAGTACGCCGCTCTGCGGCGGGTTGATGATCGGGGTGGACAGCAGGCTGCCGAACACGCCCCCGTTGCTTATGGTGAACGTTCCGCCCTGCAGCTCGTCAGGAGTTATGCGGTTGGCCTGGGCCCGCCTGCCGAAGTCAGCGACGGTCTTCTCGACCTCCGCGAAACTCAGCAGTTCCGCGTTGCGGAGTACCGGCACCACCAGTCCTTTCGGTGTGGACACTGCCACACCGACGTCGTAGTAGTTGCGGTAGATGATGCTGTCCCCGCGGATCTCGGCGTTCAGTTCCGGGATCTGCTGCAGTGCATCGACGGCTGCCTTTACGAAGAACGACATGAAGCCGAGGCGCACACCGTGCTTCTTCTCGAAACTGTCACGGTACTCACTGCGCAGCGCCATGACCGCCGACATGTCCGCCTCGTTGAAGGTGGTCAGGATGGCAGCCGTCTGCTGTGATTCGACGAGCCGCGCGGCGATGGTCCGCCGCAGCGGGCTCATGCGCACCGCTTCTTCACGGCGGCCGCCGGCTTCAGGGGCCACTGCGGTTTCAGTGCCGGCAACAGCTGCAGCCTGCACGTCCTCCTTCAGCACCCGGCCGCCCGGACCGGTACCGCTGACGCTGGCTGCGTCTACACCGGTCTGGGCAGCCAGCCTGGCTGCTGCCGGCATGACGTGTCCGCCGGCTGGCGCTGCCGGGGCCGCTTCCACCACCGGCTCTGCAGCCGCGGGCGCAGCCTCCTCAGCTGCGACTTCGCCTTCTTCGATGACGGCGATGACCTCGCCGATGCCAGCGCTTTCACCGGGCTTCTTCAGCAGGCTGACGATCCTGCCACTGACCGGGGCAGGCACGTCCAGGGTCGCCTTGTCAGTCTCGATCTCGACGACGCTCTCGTCCCTGCGCACGGTGTCACCCACCTGTTTGAGCCAGCTGCCGATGAACACCTCGGTTATCGACTCACCGACGGTGGGTACTTTCAGCTCGATTGCCATTTGCTTCCCTTCAGGCCCTGGATCCGGCCGCCTGGGCCGGACGGGCAATGGTTCCTGATTCGATGCTGAAGGCCCGATGGATCACTTCAGCCTGTTCCAGCCGGTGGGCGCTGGCCGAGCCGGTTGCGGGACTGGCCCGGGCCGGCCGGGTGACACTGACGAACGCACGTCCCGCGAGTTCCGGACCGATGTGCGCCTGCAGGAAACGCCAGTAACCGGCGTTGCCGGGTTCCTCCTGCACGAACGTCACCGGGACACCGGGTGCGAAGCCCTCAAGGGCGGCCTCCAGTTCCTTCACGGGCAGCGGGTACAGCTGTTCGAGACGGATGATGGCCACGTCAGTCAGGTTACGGGCCGTCCGTTCGGCCAGCAGTTCATAGTAGATCTTGCCGCTGCACAGCAGGATACGGCTTACTTCCCCGCTCACGGCATGGTCCGGCAGCACCCGGTGGAAGGTGCCGCCGGTGAACTCGCTCAGTTCGGAAACTACCTGCGGATGCCGCAGCAGGCTCTTGGGTGACATGACCACGAGCGGCTTGCGCAGCGGTCTGAGCACCTGGCGCCGCAGCAGGTGGAAGTACTGGGCCGGGGTCGTGCAGTTGACGACCTGCATGTTGTCTTCAGCGCACAGCTGCAGGAACCGCTCCGGGCGGGCGCTGGAGTGCTCCGGCCCGCTGCCTTCGTAACCGTGCGGCAGCAACAGCGTGACGCCGGACAGGCGGTTCCACTTGTCCTCGGCGCTGGCGATGAACTGGTCGATGATCACCTGGGCGGAGTTGACGAAGTCACCGTACTGCGCTTCCCACATGACCAGACTGTCCGGCATGTCAAGGGAGTAACCGTACTCGAAGCCGAGCACGCTCGTCTCGCTCAGCGGGCTGTTGTGGATCTCGATGGGGGCCTGGTCGGGCGCGAGGTGCTGCAGGGGCATGTACTCGTTGCCGCTGAGCGGATCGTGCAGTACGGCGTGCCGCTGACTGAACGTGCCGCGCTGGCTGTCCTGCCCGGTCAGCCGGACGCGGCGGCCCTCAGTGAGCAGGCTGGCGAACGCCAGATGCTCAGCTGCAGCCCAGTCAAGCGGACGTTCCCCCTGGGCCATCTCAGCCCGGGACGTCAGCAGCCGCTGCAGCTTCGGGTTGACGGTGAAACCGTCCGGGACCTGACTGAGCTGCTGCAGCAGGCTGGCAGCCCGGTCCGCTTCGATGCCGGTATCCACGTCTGGTGCCGACGCGTCCTCGCCACCGTGATAACCACGCCAGTTGCCTTCAAGCGCGGAGTACTTCAGCTGGAAGTCTTCGCGACGGGCAGTGGCCAGCTCTTCCTCAAGCAGGTCACGGCGCGCCTCGGCGATGGCATCAGCCTCTTCCTGCGTCACTTCACCCAGCTCAAGCAGCCTGGCCAGGTAGTCTTCGCGGACCCCGGTGCGCTTGCGGATCATGTCGTACATGAGCGGCTGGGTGAAGGCAGGTTCGTCACCTTCGTTGTGACCGAGGCGACGGTAACAGAACATGTCGATGACTACGTCGCGCCTGAACTCCCTGCGGAACTCGAGCGCCAGTTCGATCACCTGGGCGACTGCCTCAGGGTCCTCACCGTTCACGTGGAAGATGGGGCTCTGCAGCATCTTGGCCACGTCGCTCGCGTAAGTGGTGCTCCGCGCCTGCAGCGGTCCGGTCGTGAAGCCCACCTGGTTGTTGACGATGATGTGCAGGCTGCCGCCGACCTGGTAACCATCGAGTTCGCTCATGTTGAGCGTCTCCTGGTTGACTCCCTGGCCGATGAACGCGCCGTCACCGTGGATCAGGATGGGCATCCCGCTCGTACGGTCGACGTCGCCGAAACGGTCCTGCTTCGCCCGGGTGCGGCCGACCGCGACAGGGTTGACGAACTCCAGGTGCGACGGGTTGAAGCAGAGCGACAGGTGGACGCTGTTACCGTCCTGGGTCTGCCAGTCACTCGAGTAGCCGAGGTGGT
>CAYPKV010000013.1:0-28329 GCA_964411415.1 uncultured bacterium | reverse complement strand
GCGATGGCCAGCATCTGCTGCTCCCCACCGGACATCAGTCCGCACTTCTGACCGGTCCGTTCTGCCAGGCGGGGGAACACGGCGTACACGCGCTCGAGGTCCTCGCTGATACCGGCCCGGTCCCGACGGTGCCACGCACCAAGCCGCAGGTTCTCTGCAACGGTCAGGTCCGGGAACATGCCGCGCCCCTCGACGACGTAGGCGATGCCGGCCCGGGCGATCACTTCGGTGCTGCGCCGCGTGAGGTTACGGCCGTTAACCAGCACCTCGCCCTTGCGGGGTTCATCGTCGATGAGTGACATTATGCTCTTAAGCAGTGTGCTCTTGCCCGCGCCGTTCGAGCCCAGGACCGCGACCACCTGACCCGGCATCACCTTCAGGGATATGCCGCGCAACACGAGCAGCTGTCTGTGGTAGCCGCTTTCCAGGTTGCGCAGTTCGAGTACCGGACTCATGCCGCGCTCCCCGTTCCGGTGCGCTCCTGTGCCAGGCGTGCGTCACCCAGGTAGGCCCTGACGACCTCAGGGTGGTTCTGCACCTCTGCAGGTGTGCCGTCTGCGATGAGCCGGCCGTAATCGAGGACCAGTACACGACCGGCCATGCGGCTCACCACACGCAGGTCATGCTCCACCACCAGCACGCTCAGGCCCAGTTCACGGACCAGTCGCTGGAGGTTATGCATCATGTCGTCCTTCTCGTCAGCCGTCATGCCCGCGGTCGGTTCATCGAGCAGCAGCAGCTGTGGTTCCGACGCCAGGGCGCGGGCGACCTCGATGAGCTTCTGCACACCGTAGGGGAGGGCACCGACCCGGGTATCGCGGTACGCCTGCAGGTCGAGCAGGTCAAGCAGCTCCTCGGCCCGGGCCCGCTGACTGACCTCATCCCGCTTCCAGGCCGGCGTGGCGAACAGCGCACCGAGCAGGTTGCTTTTCACGTGCAGGTGCCGGCCGAGCAGCAGGTTGTCCAGACAGGTCATGTTGGAGAACAGTTCGATGTTCTGGAAGCTGCGGGCCAGCCCCAGGCGTGCCATCGTATGTGCCGGCAGGCCGGTGACGTCACGGCCTTTCAGACGGATACGGCCTTTCTGGGGCCGGTAGAAGCCGCTGAGGCAGTTGAACAGGCTTGTCTTGCCGGCGCCGTTGGGGCCGATCACGGCAGTGACTTCGCCGGGCAGCATCGTGAAGGACACGTCAGTGAGGGCGTTCAGTCCGCCGAAACGCAGACTGACGCCCTCGAGTTCAAGCAGGTGTTGACTCAACCGGCTCCTAGTAGGTCAGCCAGTCGCTGACCGGCCGCAGGCCCTGCGGGGTCATCTGCAGCAGCAGCGCGGAGTTGTTGCCCTGGTAACCACCGGTGAAATCAAGGTTGTGATACAGGCCGGTGCTGAAGCCGCTGATGCTTTCCAGGGCAGCGATGACGTTCTCGCGGGTCAGTTCCTGACCGGAGTCAGCGACGTTCTGCATGGCCAGCACGAGCGGCTCTGCGAAGGCGATGCCGCCAAGGGCACGGAACGGGTCAGCAGCGATCTCAGGGGCGTAAGCGAGGATGATGTCACGGTAGTACTGATCGGCGATGGGGTCACCGTTGCCTTCACCGACGAGGACGCTCGGCAGGCGCAGGAAGGTGCTGAACATGCCGCCCTGCATGAGCGGATGGGCGAGCAGGCTGGGGTCGAGCAGCGTGACGCTCGCCAGAATCTGCGGGGCGAAGCCCAGTGACTGGAACTCGTTCAGCAGCGAGGCAGCCGCACTCGGGTCGGAGAACATCAGCACGGTGTCGGCACCAGAGCCCTGCAGGCGCAGAGCCTGCACGCCCATGTTGGTCGTGCCGCGCTCGTAGGTGACCTGGTCACCGGCCAGCACGCTGGGGTGGTTGGCCAGCTCGTCTTCCATGCCGGCCACGCCGCTTAAGCCGTAACCGTCGTTCTGGTAGAAGATGGCGATGTTGCTGCTGCCGAGCTCCTCGATGGCGTAGCGCGTCATGAGCGCGCTCTCTACGAAGTAGTTCGTGAACGTCGCGAACACGAGGCCATCGCTCTGTTCAGCGAACTCGACTGCGCCGGTGGCGGGACCGACCCAGGGGGTGCCGGCACGCTGGATGAGCGGCAGGGCGGCGAGGCCGTTGGCGGTACCTACACCACCGGCGAAGGCGAACACCTGTTCACGGTCGATGAGTTCACGGACGGCTGCCACTGTTCTGGCGGGGTCGTAACCGTCGTCGCGGGAGACGAGCTCGAGCATGCGTCCGCCGATGCCGCCCGCTGCGTTTATGTACTCGAAGTACGCTTCGATGGCGATGGTGACGTTGCCCCAGGCTGCTGCCGGGCCGGATTGTGGACCCCAGTTGCCGATACGGATGGGCGACTGGGCCATGGCGCCTGTGGCCAGGATCAGGGACGCGGCGATGAGGGTCTGGACGACTCGTTTCATCCATGCTTCCTTTCCGGCAGCAACTGCCTGCCGTGACTGATTTTTGTACAGGCTCAAGCTACCACATCATGCCTGTGTCAGGCTTTCAGACCCTCTTCACTTCGGGCCTGCCGAGCAGCCCGTGCGGCCTGAACACCAGCACCAGGATCACCGCCAGGAACGCGAACGAAGCCTTGAACTCCAGGCTGATGTAGATGCCGACCACCAGTTCGAGCAGTCCGAGCACGTAACCGCCCAGCACCGCGCCGGGCAGGCTGTTCATCCCGCCGATGACGGCTGCGACGAAGCCTTTGCTGAGCGGGTCGAGCATCATCGCCGGCTGCAGGAACACCGACGGTGCGAACAGCAGTGCGGCAGC
Organism: uncultured bacterium; assembly: GCA_964411415.1. Classification (GTDB taxonomy): domain Bacteria; phylum Deinococcota; class Deinococci; order Deinococcales; family Trueperaceae; genus CALDPK01. Next base: position 25,542 of record CAYPKV010000013.1, on the reverse strand, counting down.
TGCAGCCAGCATCGCCGCCGTGGCCCAGGTGGCCATGAGCACGTTACGCACGGGGATGCCGAGCGCCTGGGCCACGTCTTCACGCTCCGCAACGGCACGCATGGCCAGGCCGAGCCGGCTGAACGTCATGAGTGCCCACAGGCCTGTCATGAGCAGCACGCCGACCATGGCGGTGACGAGCGAGACGATGCTGAAGCTGGCACCGCCGATCCGGACGAGCCGGTGCTCAACGAGCGTTGGAACGACCTTGTTGCCGGTGCCGAACACCAGGGCGTCCAGACCGCCCAGGGCCAGGGCCAGGCCTAGGGTGAGTATGAGCAGGCCCAGTTCGCTCTGGTTCTTCGCCGGGCGGACCAGCAGCAGGTAGATGAGCATGCCGATGACCCCGGCGGCGAGCAGCGCCAGCAGGAAGCTGACGCGGAACGGCAGGGTGGTCGAGGTGATCAGGGTGTAGGCGATGAACGTGCCGAGCACGCCGATGTCGCCATGCGCGAAGTTCAGGATGCGGGTGGTGCGGTACAGCAGCACTATCCCCAGCGCGATGAGAGCGTAGATGCTGCCGATGCTGGCGCCGCTTACCAGTACCTGGATGAACGTGTCCATCAGAGTGGCCACGTCTTCCAGAACTGGCGGATCTTCAGCCAGCGTCCGTACAGGCCCAGCGGCTCAACCATCATGAGGAAGACCACCACGACGCCGAACACGAACTGCGACCAGCTGCGCAGGCTGCTCAGCCACACCTCGATGCCCGTTACGAACGCGGCGCCGATGATGGCACCGGGGATGAAACCGAGGCCACCCACGATGGTCATGAGCAGGAACTTGATCGACAGCAGCAGGTTGAACCCTTCAGGCGTCAGGTAACCGACCAGCGGACCGTATATGCCGCCGGCGAGTCCGGCGAGCATCGCCGAGATTACGAACGCCAGGGTCTTGGTCCTGGCGAGGTTTATGCCGCTCATCTGTGCTGCCAGGTCAGCGTCCCTGACGGCGCGGAACGCCCGGCCGACGTGGGATCGTGACAGGTTGAAGCAGCCCCACAGTGCCAGGCCGGTGATGAGCAGCGCCAGGTAGTAGAAGTTCCGGTCTGACCAGAAGTCGATGCCGAGTATGACCGGCCGGTCAGCGAGCATCCCGGTGCTGGCCCCGACCAGGCGCCAGTTGTTCAGGATCTGCTGGATCGCCAGTCCGAAACCGAGTGTGGCGATCGCCAGGTAAGGCCCCTCCAGCCGCAGCGCAGGCACGCCGATTATGAGGCCCAGCAGACCGGTGACCGCCATCGCAGCGAGCAGCGCCAGCAGGTACGGCCAGCCGTTACCGACGAGGAACGCCGTGGCATACGCGCCGGCTGCCAGGAAACCGGCGTGACCGAGCGATACCTGACCGGTGAAGCCGACCAGCACCGACAGGCTGACAGCGACGAGCATGTAAGCGAAGAACAGTGTCGCGTTGTAGACGAGGTAACCGGGCAGGAGCAGCGGCAGAGCCAGCAGTGCCGCGGCCAGAACTGTGAACGCCACCCAGGCCTGCTTCGTCTGGATGTGCATCAGGTCCTGCTCGTAACGGCGTTTGAACAGCAAGTGACACTACCTTTCCCGGCCGGCTGGCTGTGCCTGCGGGCCGAACTGCGTCAGTACAGGCTCTCGAGCAGGTCCCGGTAACGGGCTTCCAGGCTCGACCGTTTCACTTTGAGCGTCGCGGTGACCTCCCCGTCCTCGTGATAGAGGCGTTTGCTGAGCACCGCGAACTTCTTGATGGTCTCGACCCGCGCCAGGCTGGCGTTCACCTTCTCCACTTCCTGTCCGATGAGCTCGTGCACTTCTTCGTGCTGGCTCAGGTCGCTGTAGGTGGTGTAAGGCAGCTGGCGGTCCGCTGCCCATTTGGTGATGTTGTCCTCGTCCAGCACGATGAGCGCCACCAGGTAACGGCGCCGGTCACCGAACACGACGGCATCGTTGATGTACACGGATGATTTCAGCTGGTTCTCGATCTTCTGTGGCGCGATGTTCTTGCCGCCAGCAGTGATGATGATGTCCTTCATGCGGTCGGTGATGCTCAGGTTGCCATCCTCATCCAGCTCGCCGATGTCACCGGTATGAAGCCAGCCGTCCTTAAGGGCCGCGGCACTTGCCTCCGGGTCCTGCCAGTAACCCCTGAAGTTGCCGGGGCTGCGTGAGAGTATCTCACCCTCATCGCTTATACGGATCTCAACACCGGGGAAGGCCGGACCGACCGTGCCGAGCCTGCCGTCCTGCCGGTGGATGGCGATGATGCCGGTACTTTCGGTCAGGCCGAAACCTTCACGCAGGTCCACGCCAAGCGCCCGGAAGTAGGAGATTATCTCCGGCGCGATGGGCGCCGCACCTGAGATGGCTACCCGCACCCGGTCCAGGCCGAGTCGGATGCGAAGGAAACGCATGACCAGCAGATGCGCGAGGCTGCTGGCCAGGCCGCTGCGGCCACCACGTACCCTGCGTACCGCCCAGCGGTAGGCAACCTGTTTCAGCAGGTGCGCGTCCTTCATGTGCAGTTCAACAAGCGAGAACATCTTCTCCCAGATGCGCGGCACCGCGAAGAACACCGTCGGTCTGATCTCCTGCATGTTCTGCATGACCGTATCCAGGTTCTCGGTGAAGCTCACCGGGTAGCCACGGTGCAGTGGAGATACCACGCTGATCAGCCGCTCGACGATGTGGCTCAGCGGCAGGAACGAGATGAACTCGTCACTGGCATCAGCCGGTATGGCTTCGCCGAGCGAATCAACTGCCCACAGCAGGTTGCCGTGCGTCAGCATCGCAGCTTTCGGGTCACCGGTAGTGCCGGACGTGTATATGAACAGCGCCACGTCATCGTGGGTCAGGGCGTTGCAGCGCTCGGCAACACAGTCCGGCGCGTGGTTGAGCTGCGCTGCGCCTTCCGCCAGTGCGTCGTCCCAGTCGGTTATCCCGTCCACACCGTCGCTGCGTTCGATGCTCACCACGAAGCGCACCTGTGGGCAGCGGTCACGGATCGCGAGCCACTTCTCGAGCTGTTCGGCGTCCTCGAGGATCAGGCCGCACGCACCGGAATGCCGGAGGCCGTACAGCAGCTGCTCCGCGCTGCTGGTGGCATAAACTCCGACGGTGATGGCAGCAGCGCTCTGGATCGCCAGGTCACCGACCAGCCATTCCGGGCAGTTCTCTGACAGCAGGGCGATCCGGTCGCCTTTGACAACGTCCTGGGCGACCAGGAAGGCAGCCAGCTGCGTAACGGAAGCGGCGTACTGCTTCCAGCTGATCTCACGCCATAAGCCCAGTCGCTTGACGCGGTGCGCCACACCGGGATCGTCACGGCGGCGGTGAAGAAGCGCCGGAACGCTCTCCACCGCAGTTGCGGCAGAAGTTGTCATTGAAGCAATGATAACCGGCCGGCAGTGGAACCGGGCCCGACTAAGCGTTCTGTCACATGCGGACAGGTAGCATCTGTCATGCCTGGACCGCGTGCGGGTAAAGAGCGGCAGGGAAGGAGCGGGTGATGGAAACAGCAGAACGCCAGTTGGGTCCGGAGATAGCCGGGGCGGGCGACCTGACTTCCTGGAACCTGGTTCCGTTCCTGATCAGCGACGCCAGCACGGGCCAGATCCTGCGGGGCAACCCGCTCGTCCTGCACATGACCGGTCACACGCTGGAAGAGCTGCAGCAGCTGACTGTCATGGACCTGGGGCTGTGGCCGTCCGCCACGGTACGCCAGGCCGCTCTCGCCGCCACGCCGTTCGCCAACCCTGGTGAATGGGTCAAACTGCGCCGCGCCGATGGCAGTCATGTGACCGTCATGCACGGCTGGCAAACGGCCACCATGGCTGGCCGTAAGCTCGTGTCTGAGGTCATGGTTGACATGAGCCTGACAGCCCGGACGCAGGAGCGGCTGGAACGGCTGAGCCGTTTCCGGCAGGTGCTTTCTGACCTGCTCAGTGACTCACTGCGGCATGGCCTTGACGACGGTTTCTACCAGCGGGTACTGCAGAGCGCGGTTGATATCATCCCGGGCGCCCAGATCGCCAGTCTGCTGGTAAGGGGCGACGACGACATGTTCAGGTTCCAGGCCGCAGTCGGCTGCGACCTGACGTTGCTGCAGCGGGTCAGTTTCACTGAGGAACAGATGGTGCTGCCGCCCTCTGCGCAGCCGTTCCTGCACTACGGGTACGCCGACAACAGCGACCTGCCGGCGGACGCGCGCGACCTCATCGACGCGAGCGGTCCCACCTCGGACATCAAGGTGTCGATCGTCGCGCCGGTGTGGCTGGGTACGGAACCGGTGGCGGTGTTCAACCTGGACAACCTGGACGACCGGAGCGCTTTCGACGACGAGGCCCTGACGATGGCCCGTGACTTCGCGCAGCACCTGGCGGTTCTCCTGCAGAGGTTCCGCCTCGAAGAAGCCCTGTGGACACAGGCTCACTTCGACAAGCTCACCGGCCTGCCCAACCGACGCCGGCTCGATGAGCTGCTGCCGGAGCTGCTGGCTGAGGCGGCGGCACGCTCGGAGCCACTCGCCGTCTACTTCCTGGACCTCGACAACTTCAAGACGGTCAACGACACGTACGGTCACGCTTTCGGTGACAACCTGGTGAAGGCAGTCACTGAACGGATCGTGAGTGTGCTGCCGGAGAAGGCGGTACTGGCCCGCTGGGGCGGTGACGAGCTGGTAGCGGTCGTGCCCGGCATCGGCAACACTCTGAACGCCGAAACACTGGCCGGCCGGCTCGTCGGTACTGCTGAGCTGCCGTACAGCGTAGACGGCGTTGAAGCCCACGCGATGCTGAGCATGGGCCTGGCCCTTTACCCGGAGTCAGGCACGACGCCGCAGGTGCTGCTGCAGAACGCCGATACGGCCCTTTACCGGGCGAAGCAGGAGGGAAGAAGCACCTTCCGCACGTTCGACAGCCGGATGCGCGATGAACTGGCACTGCAGAACGACATCCGCCGGGCCGTGGTTCAGGATGAGATCTGCCTCTATTACCAGCCACGCTTCGACTCGACTGGCCGGTTGGTGACACTCGAAGCCCTGGCCCGCTGGCAACATCCGGAGCGGGGCGTGCTGCCAGCCAGCGCGTTCATCAGCCTCGTCGAGGAAGCCGGCCTCATGCAGCAGCTGGGGCTGCGCCTGCTCGACCGGGCTGTAGTACAGGCCAGGGAGTGGCTCGATCAGGGGCTGCATGCCCCGGTGGCCTTCAACCTGAGCGCCTCCCAGCTTGCCTCACCGCTGGTCGCCCAGCAGGTGGGGGCGACACTGCGCCGTCACGCACTGCCGGCTGACCTGCTGGAGCTTCAAGTCGCCGAGACCTCCGCCGTCACCGAGGTGCCGGATGCGGCACTGAAAATGCTCAACCTGAGGCGCCTGGGGGTGCGGCTGCTGCTGGACGAGATCGGCAGTGGGCTGAGCAGCCTGGCGATTCTGCGCCGCTTCCATCTCGATGGCATACGCATCAACCGGGAGTTCGTACGGGAACTGAACCACGCACCGGGTGAAACTGAGTCGGAGCTTGGTTCCGCTGACATCATCCGTGCGCTCGTCAGTCTGGGCCACCACCTGAACGTTCAGGTGGTGGCCGAGGGCATCGAGACGCGCAGTCAGCTCGAGTTCGTCCTCGCAGCCGGAGTCAGTCAGGTGCAGGGTTTCCTGTTCAGCGACGCGCTGCCGGCCGAACTGGCCACGGCGTTCATCAGGAACCGGGGTTCAGCTGATTGATGTCCGGCTCCAGGCCGGCTGAAGCGATGAGTTCCCGGTAATCAGCGGCACTGAGCGGGTGCCGGCCTGCACAGGCGATCAGGGCCGCTTCCAGCAGGTTGGTGGCAAGGCTGCGGCCGTTGTAGCGCGGTGTGGTGGTGATGAGCGTGCGTACGCCGCGGGCCGTGAGGTCTTCCACGTCTGCAGCTGTTGTGGTGTTCGTAAGGATGATCCTGCCGCTTAAGTCAGCGGGGGCGTAGCGGCGGATGTAGTGGAAGTCACCTGCGATCACTTCTGCCCAGTCGAAGTGACGTGCCCGGTTGCTGTTCGTACTGGCGGTCTGTTTGCTGCCGGTGGGGTAGATCCATTTGAAGGGAACCTGGCTGATGACAGGCAGCAGGACGCGTGCGACGCGGGTCAGTGCGGCGAGGCTCCTGAGGCGGACTGGCAGGCCGAGCGCGAAGATCAGGTCGCCGTAGAGGACGTCAGCGCCGAACCCGTCCAGGGCAGCTGCCATCCCGAACCGGTCAACGCCTGCCACCATGAGCACGCGGCGGTCCCGCCAGTTGATGAGCGGGTCAAGCTTCTCGATGGTGAGCCGTTCCAGGGTGTCTTTCAGGGCAGCTCCGCAGACGACCGGGCTTACCTTGGCGTTCGCGGCCAGGCGGGCGCCGTCACGCAGGTAGTAGCGGCGCTGACCGGCCATCAGGTATATGTCGATGCCACCCAGGCCGATGGCATCGACGTTCCCGTCGAGTTCCCGGATAAGGCCGGCTGCCCTCACCATGTCACCGTCAGTGCCGATGCGCTGGACCCTGATGCGGCGACCCAGCAGCTCTATCACCTGTTCGGTGTCCCGGCTGGGTGAGCCGATGGACACGCTGACTACGTGCAGTTCAGGTTCTGTTGTCAAGACTCAGTCGCGTTCCTGTTCGAGGATCTTCATGACCCTGCTGCTGATGGACCGGTTCAGGCCGCTGAGAAGGCCCCGGCGTTCAACGAAGGATATTACGTCCAGCACATCTTCAGGCAGGCTGTCGCTGTGGTTGCGGAGCAGGTAGGCGTTCAGGGCGCTGGTGTAGCTGGGGCCTTCCCAGCCGCTGCGTTCCAGAGTGGAGTGCAGGAAGCTGTTGCTGCGTTCGAGTTCCAGGCGCAGCAGTGCCGGGGTCCGGTCACGCACGTCTTCAGGCAGGTCATCCCACAGCTGCTGCAGCGCCTCCTTGCGGTGACTGTCGAACGCTTCGAGGATCGTCTGACTGATGTTGTGCGGATCTATCACTTCGGGTTTGTCAGCCTGACTGGCCTGGAGCGATTCCCGGGCGATGCCGGTCGTCAGCACGTGCCGGATGAATCCCGGCAGGTTCGTCAGTGGACTGCGGGTGTTCCTGGAGGCAGCTTCGGCCTTCTTGCCCATGTTTATCGCGTTCTCGACGACATCTAGTCCGTGTTCCGCGATGAGCCGGTACGGGTCCTGGGCGTAACCGATGGCGTACAGCTCCGCTGCGACCGCCTGTTCTTCGGGACTGTGGCTGCTGTCCTGGCCGACGCTCGGCAGGGTCGTGTCGGCTTTCAGGCTCAGTTTGAAGCGGACCTGGCGGGTGACCCGGCCGTGGGTGATCGGCTCGAACTCGAAGCGCAGCCGCCCGTGTTCCTCGAACTCGTCCTGGGCGCGCATGAGCAGCTTGCGGAAGTCCCGCCAGTTCTTGTACTTCTCGACCCAGACGGTCTTGCCGCGTTCGGTCTTGCGGACGCGCAGGCCCAGTTCCCATTTGAGTTCGGGGATGTCGTAGGTCAGGAACTGGCGGCGCATGGCGTGTGAGTCGTGCCAGAGGATCTCGTACAACCGCTGGGCGTTGAAGCTCTGCAGTGGCAGCACGTCGAGCAGCGGGATGACGTTGTAACGGTCCCGCAGTTCCAGGAGGTAGGGGCTCAGCTCTTCGTTCAGGCGGATCTCGATGTATGACTCGCCGTTGTCTGAGCTGGCGGAGGAGACGTAGCGGGCGAGGGTGGTCCACTGGAACTGGTCGTAGCTGTTGTTGCCCTTGGCGACGTGAACGACGCGCCTGAGCAGTCCTTCGGCGGCGCGTTTGGCGCGGGCGTACGGGTTGGCTCCGAACACCTCGGTCAGTTCATGCATGTAGATCCGGTGTGTGAGCAGCTCAGTGTCGGTACTCTGGATGCGGCTCATGGCGATGAGCAGCAGCCGCTTCTCGAGCAGGTCGAGCTCCTGGCTGCTTTTGGCCAGCGCGTTGGCCTGCCTGATCTGTGAATCAGTGGCAGCCTGGCTGTCGCGGGGGAAACCGAGTTCCCGGCTCTCTGCGAAGGTGTGTTCGAGCAGGCTGTCGTCCATGTCGCCCGCGGCGCTGTCCGGCCGGACTGTGTCAGGCATGAGGCCTCCCGTGGTTTGCATCCACAATGATGCTTACTCTAATTTGCGTGGATTCCAGCTGTCAACCACCTTCCACGCTGCGGGGACACCCTGGCGAATACTTTGTCCCCCTTTGGCCGGCAGTCCGCCTCCCGGAGCCCATCTGTGGGCAATATGTTCGCCCTGGCCACGAGGATCGAAGTGTGGACACAGTATTACGCACGATCTGTCCACTTCTGACGAAAACCGTGTCCCAGCCGGCGAATCTCCTGTCTCGGCAGCTAACCTGCCGTCCACGCCAGGCGCAACTGCCGTCCACGCCATCCGAACTCCCTGTCCACTTCCCGCGAATGTTCTGTCACATGGATGCCGCAGTAACCCCGTCCCAGACGGCGCTGCCAGCTCCGACAAATAAAGAAATGATGTTAAAGAGAAAGTGTCTGCAAACAAACAGACAGACAGGGGGACAAAGGATTCGCCATTCCGGCCTGGTCCGGATCAGCTGACCCCCTCAACCTTACTGTGGACAGATTATTCGCCACACAGGCGATCCCGGCTGAAAACAGCGTTCCCCCGGCCGGAAGAGAGGACAGTTCATGCGTACGGAGTTATTTCGGCTGGGTGCAGGAATGTTCTGTCCACCCTCATTCGGGGTGCTTACTGTGGACATGTTATTGGCAAGGCGGTCTGAATCAGCTGGCGAGACAGATGATTCGCTCATGATCTCGCGTCAGGGACGCCTGAACCTGGCCCACGGTGACAGGTTGTTCGCAGTTCCGGGCCGGAGGTGGACAGTTTATTCGCTGCCGGCATGTGTGGACACGGTATTAGTCAGCGCCACTGCCGGGCCCGTGGCGCGGCTGACGCAGAACAATCTGTCTCAGCATGGGGAGAGGGCAGAATGTTCGCCGGGGCGCAGCTGTTGCACGCCCCGGCGAATCATCTGTCCACATCTGTAATGTTTATGTCAGTCTTCGGCGGGCTCGAAACTGAGCGAAACCCCGTTGTTGCAGTAACGCAGGCCGGTCGGAGCCGGGCCATCGGGGAACAGATGCCCCTGATGGGCACCACAGTTGGCACAGTGGTACTCCACCCGGCGCATCCCGTGACTGTTGTCTTCACGGGTTCCGAGCTTGCCGGGGATCGCGTCGAAGAAGCTGGGCCAGCCGGTGCCGCTCTCGAACTTCGTGCCAGCGTCGAACAGCGCTTCGCCACATGCTGCGCAGCTGAACACGCCAGACCGTGACTCTGCCAGGAGCGGACTCGTGCCCGGCCGTTCCGTGCCGTGCTCGAACATCACCGCGTAAGCGAGAGGGGAGAGGCGGGACCGGAACTCCTCCCGGTCGGGGGTGGATCGGTCGTTGCTGTTCATGCGCCAATCCTAAACCCGGCATGCGTGCAAATAAGTTGTCTCACCACACTGTTGACGAGACGTCACCGCCGGTGCCGGTCCAGTTGACGTGGAAGAACTTGCCACGCTCGGCATCGATCCGCTCGAAAGTATGCGCACCGAAGTAATCCCGCTGTGCCTGGATCATGTTCGCCGGCACTGTCCCGCTGCGGTAGCCATCGAAGAAATGCAGGGCCGAGCCCATGGCCGGTACCGGGATGCCCGCGACGACCGCTGCGGCCACGACGGTGCGCCAGCCGGTCTGATCGCTGTTGATGGCGTCCCGGAAGAACGGGTCGAGCAGCAGGTTACCCAGGTCCGCGTCGTTCTCGAACGCCCTGGCGATGTCATTGAGGAAAGCCGACCGGATGATGCAGCCACCCCGCCAGATCAGCGCGATGCCGGACAGGTCCAGCTCCCAGCCGTACTCACGTGAAGCGGCTGCCAGCAGCATGTAGCCCTGTGCGTACGAGATGACCTTCGCTGAGTACAGCGCCTGCTCAAGGTGGACAAGAAATTCGTCCTCGGCCGGACCAGCTGTTGGTCCGGGTCCCTGCAGGTGGGCTGATGCTGCCACCCGCTCGTCCTTGAGTGATGACAGGAACCTTGCGAACACCGCCTCGCCGATCAGGGTGAGCGGCGTGCCGTGCTCCAGAGCGTTGGTCACGGTCCACTTGCCCGTACCCTTCTGGCCGGCGCTGTCCAGGATCTTCTCCAGCAGCGGCGAACCATCGCTGTCCCGGTAGGCCAGGATGTCAGCCGTGATGCCGATCAGGTAAGAGTCAAGCCGTCCCCGGTTCCACTCCTGGAACACCGAGCTCATCCGGTCGTGATCCAGTTTCAGGTGATCACGGAGCAGCTGGTAAGTCTCTGCGATCAACTGCATGTCGCCGTACTCGATACCGTTGTGGACCATCTTCACGAAGTGGCCTGAGCCGCCTGAGCCGAGCCAGCGGCAGCATGGAACTCCGTCGACCTTCGCTGCGATGCTCTCGAATATGTCTTTCAGATGCGGCCACGCAGTCCGGTCACCGCCCGGCATGATGGAAGGTCCGTTCCGGGCCCCTTCTTCGCCGCCACTGATGCCGGCGCCGACGAACAGGATGCCATGGGCACTCAGCTCAGCGAGGCGCCGGTCCGTGTCGGTGAAGTTGGAGTTGCCGCCGTCAACGATTATGTCGCCCGGTTCCAGGAGCGGGATCAGTTCAGCGATCACGGCATCCACCGGGGCACCGGCCTGAACCATAAGCATCACACGCCGCGGCCGCTTCAGCGACCCGACCAGTTCTCTAAGTGATTCCGTACCGATGACGGTCATGCCGCGGGCCGGACCTGCCGTGAACTCACGTGTCCGGCTGGCTGTGCGGTTGTAGACGGCGACGGTGAAGCCATGATCGGCCATGTTCATCACCAGGTTCTGCCCCATGACGGCCAGCCCGATCAGGCCGATATCTGCAGTTGCTTCACTCATGCGGGACCCCCGATAGTTCCAGTAATGCCGCGCCAGGCGCAGTCATCGGCGATGCTACCACCGCACCTGCATCAGGGCCCGTAAGCGGCTGCCACCAGCTGCATCAGGTGCATCACCGGTACGCCGGCATCGAGCCAGGCACGCAGCTGGGTCAGGCAACCGATGTTGCCGGTCACGACCAGGTCAGGCGTTGTGTCCTGGATGGCCGCGGCTTTGCGCCTGCCCAGCTCCGCTGCCAGCGCCGGCTGCTCCACGTTGTACGTTCCGGCCGAGCCGCAGCAGGCCGGGCCACCTGTGACCTCGACGAGTTCAACCCCAGGCAGGCTCCGCAGCAGCGCACGCGGCTCAGCGGTGACCCCCTGACCATGCGCGAGGTGACAGGCATCGTGATAAGCGACCCGCAGGCGCGTGCTGCCGGTGGCAGGGGGCGGTGGCCGCAGGCCCAGCCGGTTCAGATAGACACTCACGTCCAGGCTCAGGTCGCCGAGTGCCGTAGCCGCAGGTTCTTCAGGTTCACCCCGCAGCCACAGGCGATACTCTTTAAGACCGCTGCCGCAACCCGCTGCGTTGGTGATGACGGCGTCGACCCCGTCAGGGAAAACCGACAGCGTATGCCGGGCTGACCGGCGGGCCCCTGCCAGGTCACCGGTGTGGGCAGCCAGTGCTCCGCAGCACTGCTGAGCCCGCGGCACGGTGACGCTGATTCCGTTCGCTGTAAGCACCCTGATGGTGGCAGTGTTGATGCCCGGTTCCAGCACCTGCTGAGCACAGCCGGCCAGCAGTGCCACCCGGCCGCGTTCCTCACCGTCAGCAGGGTAGAACTCCTCCAGTTGAACGGGTTCAGGCAGCGCCCCTGGCAGCAACCCCAGCATCGCCCGGAACTGCTCCGGCAGCAGCCGGCCGAACGGCCTGCCGAGCCGGCCCGCCTGCGCTGCCAGCCGGAACCGGCCCGGGTCCGGGATGGTGCAGAGCATCAGCCGGCGTGCAACGCTCTGCACGGCGGGCCGTTTGCGCTCCGGTTCCATCGTCATGCGGAACCCGGTCAGCAGGGCACCGTAATCGACCCCGGACGGACAGGCGGTCACGCAGGCCAGGCAGCCGAGGCAGGCATCGATGTGCGTCGTGGCATCAGCGAGCGCCAGCTCACCTTCCAGCACTTCCTTCATCAGCACTATCCGGCCACGCGGCGAATCCATCTCCTGCTCCAGCACTGCGTAGGTCGGGCAGGCCGGCAGGCAGAAGCCGCAATGCACGCAGTCTTCGACTGCCTCTGCCATCGGCAGGCCCAGAGCGCCGAAACGGTCAGCGTCGATCGTATGTCTCACGGAAACACCTTCTCTGCAAGGGCCAGACGCCGGAACTTGCCTTCCGGATCCAGCACGCTCCTGATGCGGTCCGCGAACAGCGCACCCGGCTGCCAGCCCAGGCGGCTCGCAGGCCAGTCACCGATGAGCGGCAGGCCGCCCAGTCGCAGTGACTGCAGGCCAGCCTCCAGTGAGGTGAAATCAATCGTTCTGGGCAGGGCCGCGTAGCAGACATGACCGGCCAGGCCGTAACGGCGCGCCCCGCCCGGAGCGAACTGCTCCAGCAGTGCGTCCAGCTGCAGCAGCACAGCGGGGTTACAGGCGATCTTCAGCAGGTTGGAACCTTCCGGCAACCACGTGAACTCCCGCTCGGCGGTCCACAGCTCCGCTGCTGCTGCGCCTTCCAGTACCGTAACCTCAGCCGGCAGGGCGGCAACAGCGCGCTTCAGGCGCTCCCTGGCAGCGCCCGCGCTGCCGTTCAGCTGCAGCACGAGCCGGTCAGGCCGCTGCAGCTCGATGGCACTCAGCTCGAGCTGGCTCCTGCCCAGCCTGGCCATCAGGCTGACGGCTGCAGCCAGGTCAGGCAGGTCGCAGACCAGCGTGCGGCGCGACTGCGGTCTGGGGAACACCTTCATCGTCACCTCGGTCATTATCCCGAACTCGCCAAGTGAACCCACCATGAGCTTAGGCAGGTCGAAGCCAGCAGCGTTTTTCACGACCTTGCCCCCACCTGCGAACCACTCAGCGCGTCCATCGACCAGTTTCACGCCCAGAATGAAGTCGCGAACCCCACCGAAGCGGAAACTGCCCGGTCCGGACAGGCCCGCTGCGACCGTACCGCCGATGGTGGCACCCGCGTCCCGGAAAGGCGGATCGAACGGCAGGTACTGCCGGTGCTCATCAAGCGCAGTCCGCAGCTCCGTCAGGCTCGTACCGGCCAGCGCCGTCACAGTGAACTCCTGAGGGTCGTACTCTGTCAGTCCACTGAGGCCATCCAGGTGCCAGGACCCCCGGCTCAGAGCGGGTTTGCTGCCACCGGCTGCCACCCGGAAGCGCCTGGAAGCGCGGATCGCTTCCTGCAGTTCAAGCACGGCCTTCACGGCTGCTCTCCGGTCACGAGCATCTTGCCCGGGTTCGCGAGCCCATGCGGATCGAACGACCGTTTCAGCTCCACCATGCGCTGGTAACCCAGCCCCGGGTACTGCTCCTCCAGGTAGGCCCGCTTCTCCAGGCCGACCCCATGCTCACCAGTGATGCTGCCGCCCATAGCTATGCACATGCGCAGTATCTCTCCGGCCAGCTCCTCGGCACGACCAAGCTCACCCCTGCGGCTGTCGAACATTATGAGCGGATGCAGGTTGCCGTCGCCCGCGTGGAACACGTTCGCCACCCGCAGCCCGAAATCAGCTGACAGGGCAGATATGCGGCGCAGCGCCTCACCCAGACGGGAACGGGGCACGACGCCGTCCTGTACGAGGTACTCAGCTGACAGCCGCCCGGCGGCGCTGAACGCACTCTTGCGTCCCTTCCATATGAGGGCGCGCTCGGCAGCACCGTCAGCGACGCGCCAGCTCAGCGCCCCGGACTGCCCGAGCAGCGGGAGAAGGCGGGCCCGTTCCGCGGCCACTTCTTCCACCGTTCCTTCCAGCTCGATGATCAGCATGGCCTCAGCGTCAGCCGGATAGCCGGGGCTCACGGCGGCTTCGACCGCGTCCATCGCCAGGCGGTCCATGATCTCCAGCGCCCCGGGCAGCATGCCGGCAGCGATGACCGAAGCGACCGCGGCACCGGCGTCCTCCAGGCTGCGGTAAGCGACCAGGAACGTCTCGAACTCTTCGACCCGTGGCAGCAGCCGCAGTGTCACCTCGACGGCGATGCCGAGTATGCCTTCGCTGCCGCAGAACAGCCCCGTGAAACCAGGACCGGTCGACTCGCTGCTGGGCCCGCCCAGTTCGGTCACCGAACCGTCCGGCAACACCACCTTCAGGGCGACGACGTGGTTGGAGGTCATCCCGTACTTCAGGCAGTGGGCGCCGCCGGCGTTGAACGCGACGTTGCCGCCGATTGTGCAGATGACCCCGCTGCTCGGGTCCGGTGCGAAGTGCAGCCCCGCGGCAGCGGCTGCCTCGCTTACCTGCATGTTCAGCACCCCGGGCTGCACGGTGCACAGGCGGTCGTCCGCGTTCAGGTGCAGGATCCTGTTCATGCGGTTCATGGCGATGACGACGCTGCCGTCGCGGGGAGTCGCGCCGCCTGAGAGGCCGGTGCCGCTGCCCCTGGCGGTGAAGGGGACAGAGTATTCGTTGCACAGTCTGACTGTGGAGACAACTTGTTCGGTCGTTTCTGGCATGACCACCAGGGCGGGCCGGCCCCGCAGGGAGGTCAGGCCGTCCTGCTCGAAAGCGCTCAGTGCGGCAGGCTGGTCGAGCACCCGCCCGTTACCGAGCGCCAGCCTGAGGGCAGCTGCCAATCCGTGTTCAGGCATCCACAGTTCCGTCCAGGGCAGAGTCAGACACTCTGCGGATTGTACTCCTCCTCTCAGTCACGCGGTGCCGGCGTCCGGCCCGGGCCATACTCAGTACCCGCAGCCAGTTGCTTATGATCCGCTCCCGCTCAGCATCGGCAGCAGCTTGACTGCCAGCCGGTACTGGAGGCGCGTCAGGCAGTGGCGCCGACCCGGCGAGCACGAGTTCCCGGCGGGCCCGGGTAAGCGCGACGAACTGCACGCAGGCCTCGGCCCGCAGGGCGGTGAGCGAACGGGCGTAAGGCGCCGGCAGCAACTCCGGCTGCAGCAGCACGACCCGGTCTGCTTCCTGCCCCTTCGCCCGGTGGATGCTGGACAGGATCACGCTGCCCGGTGCCTGGCCGAACAGCTCAGCGATCCGGTTCAGCAACTGTCCAGGTTCAGGACGGGCCGGCAGCCCGCTGCAGAGACTGAGCAGACAGTCGATCTCGTCACGGAGGCCGTGCAGCGCCAGCGGCCCGGTACCGTTCGAGCTCAGGCGGCGCAGCTGATCCTTCAGGTACTGCCGGAGTTGCCGCTCCGGATCGCGGATACCAGCGCTGAACACCTGGCTGGCCAGGCTTTCGAGCCGCTTCTGCAGGTCAGCGCCCCGCACGAACACCGGTACGCCCGCCGGCGTCAGCTGCAGCGCCAGCCGTACGAGCGGGGCGTTCAGCCGGCAGAGCACCAGGTCACCGGCTGAGAGCAGTCCTGGCAGTTCCTCTTCGCTTACAACCCGGACTGAACCTGGCCTGGCGTCCGGTGCGCTTTCGATCTCCGGTGCCAGCTGGCGTGCCAGTTCGACGTGCAGGCGCGGGCAGCGGTAGGTGACCGACAGTGGCAGCACCGTGGCGTCCAGCCGCTCGGTTATGCGCTGCATCGCTGCCGGGTCGGCACCGGCGAAGCCGAAGATGCTCTGGCGGGGGTCGCCTACGAACACCAGGCGGGCTCCGGCAGCCGCGAGTCCGAGCGTCAGTTCCAGCGCCACCGGCGAGTAGTCCTGAGCCTCGTCGATGGCGACCAGGTCGAACTGCGGCACGGGAAGGCGTTTGCGGACCGGAACGAACAGCATGTCACCGAAGTCGACCAGTCCCCGTTCAGCTTCCTGTACTCCCTGGTCGATCACCCCCGGCAACAGTGCGAATATTCTGTCCACCTCCCGGGCCGGTACCGGCAGGAACAGGCCTGCCTCCTCAACCAGGCCGGCCAGGACGGCATGATCGCCCGGATCCGCCAGCTGCAGCCGTACAGCTGTAGCCAGCTGGCTCAGGAAATGGGCAGTGTCGGCATCGGCCTGACCGAACGCGGCTTTAAGTGCTGTGCGGGCCAGGCGGCGGTACTTGCCCGGCTGAGGCGGGCTGAGCTCCAGGTTCCGGCTGCGCAGATGCTCAGCCAGTACGAAACGCCCCAGGCTGTGCACCGTCCGGGTGTCAACTCCCACGGGCAGCCGTCGTTTCAGTTCAGCAGCTGCGTCGCGCGCGAACGCAATGAACAGCTGCCTGGCGTCCACCGGCTGGGCCGAGGCTATCTGCACCAGCACCGTCGTCTTGCCGGCACCGGCCGTAGCCATGATCACCAGGTGATCCCCGGGCTGGCTGACGGCCGCCAGTATCGCCTGCTGGTAGCGGCTGGGAGTGAGCGGCTGTTTCATCGCCGCACTGTAGGGGAGAGGCGCACAGGCAGGTGCCGGCGGTTTGGCTATCGCCAAGGTGGACAGGGAATTCGGCCGCCACTCAGGCGTACTCTTCGCCGAGCCGCTGCAGCCGGGCCGCAGCGACCACGCGGCGTGCGTCACTGGCCGGTAACAGCTCGCGCGCCCGTCCCCACAGCCTGATGTCATCGCCGAGCTGTTCGGCCAGCGAATAAACTGCCTCGGTATCTTCCGATGAGAAGACAGCCTGTTCGAGCTCAGCTGCGGCGTCGGCCCGCAGGTCCTGGATGCCGGGCGCGTCACTGCCGGGCAGCAGCGGGCCACGCGCCAGTTCCAGTGCCTGCCGCAGGTTGCCGCTTCTGATGGCGTTGCGCAGCTCCAGCAGGTCGAGGCTGTAACTCGTTTCGAGCCGGTAAGGCGTGTCGGTCACCGGGAGCAGGGCCCGAACCCGACTCACGTGGGTTCGCAGGGCCGACAGTCCGAACAGGCCGGAGTCCTTGACCAGGAAGTCGTGCAGCTGTTCATCGCTGATCCCGTCCGGGTGCAGGGCGATGACCAGCAGGACCTCCCACATGCGGCGCGTCAGCTTCAGGGGCTGCGCCTGCCAGGTCGCTTCGGCCCGGCCCAGCGTGCGCAGCTGCAGTTCATGATCGGCGCCCAGCAGCTCCTGCCAGACTGTCTCGAAGCGGGCAGCCGGTGCGGACAGGAGCCGAAGTCCTGCACGCGAGAGCTGGGACAGTGGCAGCTTCAGGTTTTCGGGCAGTGGCCGGTGCGGACCCGGCAGCAGCCGCCGGTACAGGCAGGCCATCAGTCGCTGATCCAATTGATTGGACGGCTCGTTCAGCACTTCATCGAGCAGCGGCGCCGCTGCGGCATCGCCGCCGAGTGCCAGCAGCATGCCCCGGGCCAGGCGCCCGCTGCTGCTGAGCAGCTCGACCTCGCCATCGGCGAAAGCCAGAGCCTGCTCGACCAGCCGCCCTGCTGCCGCCTGTTCGCCGGCTGCCAGCATGATGAGCACCCGGTGATGCACGTTGTATGCGGTCAGCTGGCGCGAGGCTCCGCTGACGGCCTGGTTGGCCAGGGCAGCTGCCGCAGCGGGGTCGCCCTCGCTAAGCTTCAGCAGTGCCAGGGTCAGCCTGATGTTCGCGTTCACGCCCGGTGCACTGCCCAGGGTGAGGGCGTCCTCAAGCCGGGAGCGCAGGCCAGCCGTTTCGCCGCACAGCATCGCTGCGAAGGCCAGGAGGTTCAGGATCCGTTTGCGACGGTCGGTGTCGGCGATATCGTGCTCATCCAGCACCGACAGGGCCCATTCCGCCCAGTGCAGTGAGCGTCTGAGGTCGCCATGATCCTGGTATGCAGCCGCCAGTGCACCGGCGTTCCTTGCGACATCGAAGTGACTGCCGGTGTCCTCAGCCAGGCGCACCCCTTCCTGCAATAACGTTATGGCAGCTTCCGGATCCGGTGCCATACGGCCTGCCTGCCACAGGGTGAGTGGCGTTCTGGCCAGCTGAAGCGCTTCGGCCGCCATCGCCTGGCGCGCTTCGCGCGGCAGCAGGCCGGCCCGCCGCGCCCGCAGGTCCGGCGCCGGGTGAGTGGCCAGGTGTGCGTCGACAAGCGGCAGCAGGTGGCGGTAATCAGCAGCGGCGACACCGGCCACCAGCCGCCACTCCAGGGTCGCCTCGAGGCTGGCCCATGGCTCGTCGAGCGATGACAGCAGCAGATGCAGCCGGTCGAGCTGACCCCGGCGCGTGAACTCCGGTCCAGCCCGGCGGATGATCTGCTCAACGAGCCGGGGAGCTGCCTGCACGGCCAGTTCCAGGGCGTCCTCGAGGCGGTTCTGGCGCAGCAGAGCACTGACGACAAGGTTGGCCGGGTACGTGCCGGCCGGAGCGGCCCCGCCAGAAGCAGTGCTGCCGGCTGCCGGCTCAAGGGCAGTCAGCAGTTCCTCGAAAGCCGGCCGCAGGCCCGCAGCCTGAGCGAGCAGCCTGAGCACCTCGCCAGGGTCGCTTTCTGCCGGCGCCAGCTGCAGCGCCTCGACAGCCGTCAGCAGGAACGGGCCGTCCGGCAGTGGATCCAGCCCGGCCGGGATCAGGGCGACATCGAAGTAGTCGAGCAGCAGCCACATACCGTCGGGCAGGTCCTGCAACAGGCGGTTGGCGAAGCCGGCGCTGTCTGCGATGCCGGTCACTGCCAGGCGCAGCGGCAACAGAGCGTTCGAGTAGTGCCGCAGCCGCTGCAGCTGGTCATCGAGCGGCAGCCCCTCGTGGAACATATGCGTTCCGCTCGCCCTGTTCAGCGCAGCAGCCAGCGCGTTGCCCTGCAGAACCGGGTCATCACGCAGGCGGGCATCAGCTTCGATCCAGCCGAAACCGGGCGACTCCAGCATGCGTGACAGCACGAGCGGCAGGCCGAGTTCGCTGCCGCGGGCTGTCACTGCAGGGGATGGAGTCACTTTCAGCAGGCTGGTCAGCCGCTCGAGCCAGATGCCCATACTCACCACATAGTAGTACCCCCGTCGTCAGGAGCACGCAGTGCACCGGGCCGGACCGGCGGCTACACTTGGCTGATGACAACCTTCACAGCTGACACTGAGCCGGACCGGCGGCGCGCACGCAGCCTGTTCCCGGAAGCGTTCGGCCCGTACCCGACCGGCACGCACAACGCGATCACCGACGTCACCGGAGTGATGGTCGGGCACGTGACCCTGCACGAAGGCACGGACATCAGAACCGGTGTCACGGCCATCATGGCGCATGACCAGAACCCGTACCGGTCGCGCGTGCCAGCCGGACTGTGTGTCGCCAACGGCTTCGGCAAACTTATCGGTGCGACCCAGGTGCAGGAACTCGGTGAACTGGAAACCCCGGTACTGCTGACCAACACGCTGGCGGCCCCACGGGCAGCCGACGCCCTGATCCGCTGGACCCTGGAGCAGCCAGGCAACGGGTCGGTCACCACAGTCAACCCGTTCGTAGGCGAGACCAACGACAGCCGGTTGAACGACATCCGCGCAGTCAGCCTGCGCGAGCCGCATTTCCTGCAGGCACTCAGTGCGGCCCGGGGCGGCGCCGTAGAAGAAGGTGCCGTCGGCGCCGGAACCGGCACGGTCGCGTTCGGTTACAAAGGTGGCATCGGTACGAGCTCAAGGGTGGTCAGTGTCCACGGTGAACACACCGTCGGTGTGCTGGTACAGAGCAACTACGGTGGTGAACTCAGGTTCGCAGGCAGGCGGGTACCGTCAGGGGAAGTACAGGCAGTGCAGCAGCACGGTGCGCCCCAGGGTGACGACGGTTCGATCATGATCATCATCGCAACCGACGCTCCGCTTTCGGACCGCAACCTGCGGCGGCTGGCAGCCCGTGCTCATGCGGGCCTGGCCAGGACCGGTTCCGGCTTCAGCAACGGCTCCGGTGATTACGCTCTGGCTTTCTCGGTCGCTGAGGAAGTCCGCAGGTCTGAAGGGTCACATGTGATGACCAGGGAACTGGCCAACCAGGAGCTGTCGCCCCTGTTCGCAGCGGTCATAGACGCCACGGAAGAGGCCATCCTCAACTCACTCACCATGGCGGTCGATGTCGAAGGTTTCCGAGGCAACGTCGTCCGCGCACTGCGGTTGCGGTGAACAACGCAGCAGGGGTGTGTCAGGCCGCCTGTACGAAAGCCGGCTGCCGGTAAAGCGGTACGGCCGGCAACCGGACCGGCATGTCTGAATCTGAGTCCTGCATCTCGGCTTTGAGTCTGGCGATCTCCTCGAGGAGCGCCCTGTCCTCAACCAGGACCTGATCACCTGCACAGCTGAACCTGAACGTTCCAGCCAGTCGCTTCATCGCTTCGTCCCTGCTCATGATCCCATTACCTCCATGGACATGGCAACAGCCTAGGCCGGGCCGGTCCAAAACCGGTGCAGGGATCCCCGCTGCGGTTTTAAATGGGTTTTAAAGCACAGTTACGTAACCTGCTGCTACCACTGACACGTCTGGCACAAAGCCACAACGATGTCACCCGGGAGGAATCAGGATGAACCTGCGTAAACTGCTCGTCGCTTTCGCCATCACCGCTTTCGCCGCCCTCGGCACCGTCAGCCTCTCAGGCACCGACACCGCTGAGCAGGTACTGGCCGGCCCTGGCAGCTGGCTGACGGACGACGACGTCGGCTGAAGCCGGCTGCTGCAGATTCAGCCTCCGTCAGCATGACTGACGGGTTTCCATCCCTTCTCACTCAGCAGGATCGACAGCCCAGCAGCTGCGATCAGTCAGGTGCCCCGATCAAGTGAACCCGACTCCCCCAGGTCGCGAACAGGACTCAAAGCAACTACAGCCGAACAGCCTGCAGCTCCCTGAGGCGGAAACCGGCGCGAAACAGCGGACACCCGCTGTCACGGATCTCCAGTTCTACTTCCAGCCTATTTTCGGGATCACCCGGCGGCCACTCATGTACGAGGCCCTGGTCCGCTGGCAGGACAGTACCGGTGCAGTACACGCCCCGGCTGCGTTCCTGGATGGACTGCTTGCCACAGAGAACAGTGCCACGGTGTTCACCAGCCACACCATCGAAGCTGCCGCCACCGTACTGAGCAACTACGCGGAACTGCCCGCAGTCAGCATCAACCTCAGTCCGGCACAGATATGCCGCAACGAAACGCTCGCCCACCTCGAGAGCCTTCCTTACGTGCTGCGGCGGCGTCTCATAATAGAGGTCACCGAAGAAGTGATCACTGAGCGTGAGCCTTACTGCCTGTGGCTCGGCGAAACGGCAGCCCTCGGCATCGACCTCATCCTGGACGACCTCATGCCTGCCGACCTGGACAACCGGCTTCTGCCACACCTGCCCGTCGCGGGGGTGAAACTCGACCGCAGCCTCCTGCCCACGCTGCTCGCACCAGAGCCGGACCGGGCACTGCTGCAGACGGTACGGGACCTGCGCCGGCTGAAGCTGAGCGTCGCCGTCGAAGGCATCGAAGACGGTTCAGTATTCACCAGGCTGGTCAAACTCGGCTTCGACCGCTTCCAGGGCTACGGTCTGGGGGCGCCCCTGCCACTGTGCCGCCCGGCAGACCTGGTCACCGGCACCACGGCGCTCATGGCCGGATCTCCCGCAGGATTCTGACCAGCGCCTCGACCGTGAAAGCCTGCGGCGTACTCCCATCGAGTTCCGCTTTCGAATCAAGGTAACTGCCGTGCCCGCTGTGCGTGATCGCCGGCAGGTCGACCTTCGTGTAGCGGCCTGAACGCAGCAGCCGGTTCCAGTAGCTGCCGGAGAATATCGGCCAGCGACCGGGGAACACCAGGTCAGCGATGTTCGGCACCGGATCACGGCTGCCCTGCAGGTGCCACAGGTGATCGACAGCCTCAAGCCCCGGTTCGTTGGCGTTGATGCCAGCCAGCGAGATCACGTTCAGCGGCCCTTTGACCTCCAGCTGCAGGTAGGGTGCAGCCACCAGCGCGACCTGAGAGCCGCCGCTGTACCCGATGAGCGTCACCGGTGTCTCTTCATCCGGCACGTAACCCTGACTGCGCAGCGAACGCAGGATCACCCGGGCCTCACCCTGACCGAAGATGGGACCGTAACGGGCGTCCGCTGCGACGAGCACCTGCATCAGGTTCCGGATGTTGATCATGAAGTTGATCAGTGGCGCCCGGCCCTGAACTTTCAGCCTGAACGCCAGCCGCCAGAAACGCGCCATCGGCCGGTTCGTCAGCAGGCTGCGGTTCGTGACTGAATAAGGCATCACGTCACCCAGCACCGTTGCCGTGGGCAGGCGACGTGACAGCTCACCGAGCAGCTCCTGCACGTCGTCGTAGTTGACGTCGCCAACCTTGGCGATGCCGTCCAGGAAGACGACGTAATGGCGGCGGAACCTCTGACCCGTCGGACCGAACGTCCGGTAAGGAGCGCGTTCAGCCACCGGGGGCTTCGTGTCACTCTCACCTTCTTCGCCGTACCAGCCGGCCCACCAGCCAAGCGTCTCAAGCGGCGCGAGCAGCAGGGCCAGCAGCACCGCGACGACGGCCACACCGATGAGCAGGCCGATCATCGGTCGTTCCCACTCCGTTTACCGGCACGGATGAGCTCACGCAGGCCGTCCCGGTCCAGGACGAGGTCGACCCCGGCTGCCCGCCGCTGCAGCCAGCGGCCCAGCATGAGCAGTGGCCGCCCGAGCGTCCGCTGCAACGTCAGCAGTACCACCGCACCAGCGGTGATCGCCGCAACCGCCTGCCAGGGGGAGAGGCCCAGTGTTGCTGACACGCCGGCGTACACAGCCAGCAGGCTCCACACGTCCAGTAGTACCGCGAACGGCCGGCCCAGCACCGGTACGAACTCGAACAGACCGAAGAGCCGTGGGGCGTAACCGAACGCCACCACCTGCGCGACCAGAGCGTAGTCCTCAGGTATCCCGAAAACCTGGCGGGCAATCAGGAAGATCGACACGGTCCAGAACAGGTACGTGAACGCCAGGATCACGCCGGAAACGAGCAGCGTAAGTACGAACCTGACCGGCCTGACCCGGTTGATGAACAGGACCACACTGTTCCCGAAAGCTTCGGAGACACCGGCCAGCAGCACGACCAGCAGGGCCAGCTGGCTGCTGCCGGGACCGCCTGCGAAACTGAGCATGCGTCCGGTATCCAGGCGCAGCACGCTGTCAGCGAGCTGCCAGAGGCTGGTAACGATGTCCACGGAACTTCAGGCTAGCAGACGGAAGCCCCGGCTGACTGTCAGGTACGCGCCGCCAGCCAGCGCAGCATCGCCACCCACGTCTGTTCACCCGCTGCGAACTGACTGAAGTTGCTGAACACGCCGTGGTTCGCGCCACTCAGGTGCAGGTGTTCGACCGGAACCCCGTCCGCACTGAGCCGGTGCGCGTAAGCCTCACCCTCGCTGTGCAGCGGATCGTAACCGGCTGTCATCACGAAAGCCGGGGCCAGGCCAGCCAGCGATTCCCGCACGATCGGTGACGCCAGGGGGTCACTGTCCTGCGACCAGTCCGCCAGGTAATGACCCAGGTACCACCACATGTCAGCCTGGCTGAGACCGTAACCGCTGGCCCGCGTGACCCGCGACTCGTACTCAGTGCGGCGCAGATCAGTAACCGGGTAGATGAGTATCTGACCCGCCAGGCCGATGCCCCGGTCGGCCGCCACCTGGGCTGCCACGGCAGCGAAATTGCCGCCAGCACTGTCACCGGCAACGAAGAAGCGCTCAGGATCAGCTTCAAGGATGGAGAAGTTCTCCGAGCACCACGTCAGTACGTCGATGAAATCGTTCACGCCGGCCGGGAACGGATGCTCCGGTGCCAGACGGTAATCCACCGCCAGCACCTGCACGCCGCCATCAAGCGCCAGGCGGTTGCTCACGTCATGATGCGTGTTCAGGTCTCCGAACACGAAACCGCCACCATGGGCGAACAGCACGAGCGGCTGCACCCCGCCCTCGACGGACCGGTAAAGACGGACAGGAATCGGACCGTCCCGGCCCTGAACCTGGAAGTCCCGGGTGACCGCCTCGAACGGCGGCCTGGGAATGTCCGTCCAGGCAGAGTGGGTCACCTGTCTTATCTGACTTATAGGCAACTGCAGTTCAGAAGGCCTGGCGACGCCCGCCTGGGCCTCGAGGTATTTCCTGATGTCGTCATCAAGAGGCAATTGCTTCACCTGACTTCCCGGTCCACACCGAACCTCATCGTAAGGAGGCGCAGACCCATGCCACCAAAATACCAGCGCCACCCCGCTGCGGAACGTGTCAAAGCAGACAGCGTAAGCAGAGCGGAGGGACAAAGTGCCCGCATGGCAGTTTCATGACAGACTCGCGCGGGACGCAGAGGCATAATGCAGGATGCTGACCGTGTCCTGCGGTCCGGAAGCCGGCCGCGTACTGGCCATCCTCAACGTTTCACAGGGAGTGATCAAGATAAAACGACTGATTGCAATCGCAGCACTCGCAGCCCTCACCCTCACCGGGCAGGTCGCTGCTCAGAACCGTATCATCGCCCTCAACGGTGACATCACCGAGTACATCTACGCTCTGGGCGCAGAAGACCAGCTCGTCGCCGTCGATGCCACCTCCAACTGGCCCGAAGCAGCCAACGACCTGCCTAACGTCGGATACGCCGGCCGTCTCGCCGTAGAGTCGCTGCTCATGCATGACCCGACCCTCGTCATCTACAACGACCTGGCCAGCCCCGTCGAAGTGTTCGAACAGCTCGAAGCTGCAGGCGTCGAAGTCGTGCAGCTGACCAACGAACCCGAACTCGCCACCCCGCTGACCAACCTGAGCATCGTCGCATCGCTGGTCGGCAAGGAGGAACGCGGCGCTGAACTCGCCAGTGAACTCCAGGGCAAGCTCGATGAAGCTGCTGCCGCCGGCGCCGCCCTCAGCTACACCCCGCGCGTGCTGTTCCTGTACCTCGGCAGCGCCCAGATGCAGTTCGCCGGTGGTGTTGACGTACCGTCCAACATCATGATCGAAGCTGCCGGAGGCATCGACGCCGGAGCCGAAGCAGGCCTGGTCGGCTACCAGCCGTTCACTCCTGAAGCGCTCGTAGCTGCAGCCCCCGACGTCCTGCTCGTCACTGAACGCGGCATGAACGTCATGGGCAGCGTCGAGGCGATCCTCGAGATCCCCGGCATCATGCAGACCCCGGCGGGCCTCATGGGCAACGTCATCGTCTTCGAAGACAACTACCTGCTCTCGCTGGGCCTCCGCACCGGCGACGCACTGCTCGACCTGGTCGCTGAACTCGCCAGCCTGGACTGAACCAGGGCTTCCAATCCTTGCGCAGGGATCAACTGATCCCCACCGGCCGTCCCAGACCGCGATCTCAGGGACGGCCGGTTGCTGCATGACCCCGCCGGCAGCCGCGCCGTGCGTGGGACGTTCGACCGCTGACAGCAGCAACTCCGCCGCCTATCCTGCGGACATGACTGACATCGCGACCCCCGCTGAAACGACCGCAACAGCCGGTGTTCAGCTGCGACCGATCGTCGACGTCGCAGCCGACCTCGGTCTGCTCCCGGCAGACCTCGAACTGTACGGCAACCACAAGGCGAAGGTGCGACTCGATGCTCCCGGAAACAGGCGAGGCAGGCTCATCCTGGTCAGCGCCATCGGGCCCACAAAGGCAGGTGAAGGCAAGACGACCGTCAGCGTC
>CAYPKV010000012.1:0-28455 GCA_964411415.1 uncultured bacterium | reverse complement strand
CCAGCTCGGCGTTGAGAACCTGTCAGTCGACGCGGCTGATGTCAGTGACGTTACCGGGCACACTGCCGACGTCATCACGGCCCAGGCCGTCGGTCGCTTCGCAGACGTCTATGCACTCACCCGGCACCTGCATGCAGCTGAGGTACTGTTGGTGAGCAGCAAGGGCTCTGACTGGCAGGACGAGGCTGCTGAACTGGAGCAGCGTACCGGTGTCAGTGTGAGCGCGAGTGCCGTGCGCAGCCGTTCGGGTGGTACGGGGCTGGTGGTGGGCATATTGCTGCCCGGAGGTCGCTGAGTGCCGATAATCGGTGTGATCAACCAGAAAGGCGGGGTCGGTAAGACGACCACCTCCGTCAACCTGGCTGCTGCTCTTGGCGAGGAGCGGCGGGTTCTGCTCATCGACCTGGACCCGCAGGCCAATGCCACGAGCGGACTCGGTATCCGGCCTGCTGAACACACCGTGTATGACGTTCTGACCGGGCAGGCCTCGGCGCGGCGGGCCGTGGTCCAGGGGCCATCCGCCAACCTGTCGGTGCTGCCTGCGTCGAGCGACCTGGCCGGGGCCGCTCTGGAACTGGACGCCAGTACCGAGAACATGCAGCTGCTAGCAAAGGCGCTCATCGGGGTGCGGCCGCTGTACGACCTGATCATCATCGACTCACCGCCTTCGTTCGGAGCTCTGACGCTGAACCTGCTGGCGGCGAGCGACAAGCTGATCATCCCGCTGCAGACCGAGTATTACGCGCTGGAGGGCATCGCCGCCATGATCGATACGGTCGTACGCGTGCAGGGCGGACTGAACCCCCAGTTGTCTATACTCGGTATCCTGCTGACAATGTTCGATTCCCGCACGAGGCTCTCCCAGCAGGTCGAGGACAACGTCCGCGAGCACCTGGGTGGTGTGGTCTTCAACACTGTCATCCCGCGTAACGTCCGTCTGGCAGAGGCGCCGTCGTACAGCCAGTCGATATTCGAGTATGCCCCCACATCAGCTGGCGCCGAAGCGTACCGGCAGCTGGCGCAGGAGGTACTGAACCGTGTCAGCCAGACCTAGGGGCCTGGGCCGCGGCCTGGATGCCTTGCTGCCGAAGGTGGAGCAGGGTGCCCAGCGGCTCGGCATCACTGAACTGAAGCCGTCAAGCCTGCAGCCACGTAAGACTTTCGACGCTGAGGCTCTCGCCGAACTGTCCGCTTCCATCAAGGAGAAGGGCGTTCTGCAGCCGATCCTTGTGCGGCCGGCAGGCTCAGGCTATGAGATCGTCGCTGGTGAACGGCGCTTCCAGGCGGCCCGGGAGGCCGGCCTTACGACAGTGCCGGTCATGGTCAGGGAGCTTACCGACCAGGAAGCGCTCGAACTGGCGATCATCGAGAACCTCCAGCGTGAGAACCTGAACCCGCTGGAAGAGGCTGAGGCGTTCGAGCAGCTGATGAAGTTCGGGCTTAACCAGGAGGAAGTGTCCAGAGCCGTGGGCAAGAGCCGCAGCGCCATCGCCAACTCACTGCGGCTGCTGACACTGCCACCGCTGGCCCGGGAAGCGCTCGCCAGCGGGCGCATCAGTGCCGGCCATGGACGGGCGATCCTCGCCCAGCCTGAAGAGGACCGGGACTGGGCGGCGCAGCGCATCATGGAGAAGTCGCTCAGCGTCCGGCAGGCCGAGGTGCTCAAACGGACAGCGCCGAGGCGGGTGAACCGGGAGAGCCGTTACCGGGAACTCGAGGAAGAACTGACCCGTTTCGCCGGCACCAGGGTCCGTATCGCCGGCAGTGCCCGGCGCGGGCGACTGGAGCTGCACTTCCATTCGGAAGACGAGCTGGCCCGGCTGCTGGAGATGCTCGGCTGGGAAGGTTGAGGCGCCGCTGAAACCGGAATGTTTCACGTGAAACATTTTGATTCGAAGTCTGTCCTGCACGGGCTTCCTGCGTCTTGATCGCGTGTTTCTGTACGGTCAGGGGAAGCCACCGGGTCGTCAGCAATGTCACAATGAGGCAAGTCATTACGACCGGAGGACCAGTCAGATGAAACCACCCGTCAGAGTTGCTGTCACCGGCGCAGCCGGCCAGATCGGCTACGCCCTGCTGTTCCGTATCGCAGCTGGCGACATGCTTGGTAAAGACCAGCCCGTCATATTGCAGCTGCTCGAGATAACCCCGGCACTCCCCGCCCTGCAGGGCGTGATCATGGAGCTGCAGGACGCTGCCTTCCCGCTGCTGACCGCGGTAAGCGCCAGTGACGACGCCCGCGTCGCCTTCAAGGACGCTGACATCGCACTGCTCGTCGGCTCGCGCCCCCGCGGACCCGGCATGGAGCGGAAAGACCTCCTCGAAGCCAACGGCCGCATCTTCACTGAACAGGGCCGGGCACTGAACGAGGTCGCCAGCCGCAACGTGAAGGTCCTGGTGGTTGGCAACCCCGCCAACACCAACGCACTGATCGCCATGCGTAACGCCCCTGACCTGAACCCGGCAAGCTTCTCAGCCATGACCCGCCTTGACCACAACCGCGGCCTCAGTCAGCTGGCAGCACGGACTGGCGTTCCGGTCGGTGCCATCCGGCGCTTCACCATCTGGGGCAACCACTCCAGCACCCAGGTGCCGGACATCGAGAACGCGCTGGCTGCTGACGCCCGGGTGGCGGAACAGGTCACAGACGACTGGCTCGAGAACGAGTTCATCCCCACCGTTCAGAAGCGCGGCGCCGCCATCATCGAAGCCAGGGGCGCCTCGAGCGCTGCCTCGGCCGCCTCGGCTGCCATCGACCACGTCCGTGACTGGGTGAACGGCACCCGTCCCGATGACTGGGTCAGCATGGCCATACCTTCGCAAGGTCACTACGGGATCAGCGAGGGTCTCATCTACTCGTTCCCGGTCACGATCAGCGGCGGTGAGGTGAAGGTGGTCGAAGGGCTCGAGCCGGGGGAAAGCGTGCAGGCCCGCATGAAGGCAAGTGAGCAGGAGCTGCTGGAGGAGCTCGCGGCAGTAGAACACCTGCTGCCCTGATCCGCTGACTGTTCGGAATGATTCCGGGTTTGTGGTCAGGCTGTGCTAGCATCGACAGACAGGCTGGTCACAGACCCGGTCCTGCAGTGAAGATGAACACCACAGCGAACGAACCACCCAAGGCGACTGATACCGGGAACCTGCGTGAACTGCTGCATGAGCACGGGCTGCGCTACTCGCGGGCCAGGGAACAGATACTGCGCACCTTCCAGGAGCCCGACTGCGGCCACCTGAGCGCTGAAGAACTGCACCGCCGGCTCCGGGACAGTGGCGAGGACATCTCGCTGTCAACGGTGTACCTGAACCTGGCCGTGCTGCGTGATGCCGGCCTGCTGCGGGAGTTCAAGGGTGCTTCGGGTCAGGCCGTGTTCGACGTCAACGCCCAGCCTCATTACCACCTGATCTGCACCGAGACGGGCGCGATCCATGACCTGCCCGCCATCGACGTGGACGGGGTGCCCCTGACGGTGTACCTGCGTGAGGAGATCCGGCGCCGGACTGGCTGGGACATAGAAGAACCGACCATCTCACTGCGTGGCCGGAGGCCCGGCCGGGACTGAGTTCCCCGCAACCGCAACTGCACACGACCCGCTGCCCAGGCAGCGGGTCGTTCTTTTGGTTGAGGACAGGTACGGGCCGGGGTTGCATCATGGCTGCTGAGACGGTGAATGGCAAACGAAGTTCACACTCTGTAAAGAAGGGATTGACAAACTGTGAATGCGCAACTAACATACCGGCATATGATCAACCGGCCCGAACTGACCAGCAGCAGACTGAGTGAACTTCACCAGGAAGCTGCCCGCTACCGGCTCGCCCGGAGTCTGCGGGGCAACAGCAGGAACCCGTTCCGTGCTGCCGCCGCCAGGCTGCTGCGGAGGGCCGCCGACGCCATCGAACCCCAGCCCCGGCGACGCCGGGGGATGCCGGCTTCCTGAGCCAGGCACCAGTACAGGAGACTGAACATGACTGACAACGAGAGGATAGAAGCCCTGCACAGCGAGGGGCGGATCACCCGGGAGCAGGCCGACATGCTGCTTGCGGCACTGGAGGAACAGGACGCCTTCGCGACAGAAGCCGAAGCTGAAACCGAAGCCGGGCCGGCCAGCGCCGTGACTGAGCTCGTGGCAGGCGGGCTCCGCTGGCTGGAGCTGTCGGCCCTGGGCGGTGATTTCGACATCGAAGTGCGGGCTGGTCTTACTGCACCAGTCAGCGAGGACGGTTACATCACGCTGACCAGTGACGGTGCCAAAGTCGCGCTGGCTGAAGACGACACTGACGATCCGAACCGCAACTTCATCGACCGGCTGCTGGACCGCATCAGCAGCAACACCGGCAGGCTGAGCGTGCAGTTGCCGGCCGGCTGGGGAGTGAAACTCAACGTTAAAGGTGGAGATATCGACATCACCGGTCCGATCGCCGCACTGCGGGGTCACCTGATGGCAGGTGATCTGAAGGTCACCGAGACGGCCCAGCTTGACCTGACCCTGAACGCCGGTGAAGCCGAGATCGGACTGCGCGCCAGCAGCGGCGAACACCGGCTGCGCGTCCACGTCGGCTCAGCGGAAGTGCGTGTCCTGCCCGGCAGCAGCCTTGACGTCAGCGCCACCGTAAACGTCGGCAACGTCACCAGCAACAGGCTGAGCAGCAGTCAGGTATCAGTAGTAGGCAGCGCTGCCCGTGGCCGGATCGGTGGGACCGGAGCCGCAGGCACCCTCAACGTGTCGGTAGCGACCGGTGATGCCAGGATCCATGAGGTCGTCCGTGGCTGAAGAACGCCGCCGGATCCTCGACCTGCTCGCTGAAGGACGGATCAATGCCGACCAGGCGGAGGAACTGCTCAGTGCACTGACAGGCGCACTGCCCGCACCGCCGGCCCCGCCCGGTCCGCAACAGCCACCTGCCGGCGTGCGGGGTCTGCAGATCCGCATCGTGAACGACCAGAACGGCCAGGTGGTCAACGTAACCGTGCCGATCGGCCTCGTCCGTTTCGCCAGCCGCATGATTCCTGCAGACGCACGCAGCCGTGTCCGGGACAACGGCATCGACCTGGAAGAGCTCATCCAGTCGTTCGAGGACCCGGAGACGCTCACCCCCGGCACGGTTCTGCTGGAGGTCACTGCCGACAGCAAGAAGGGCGGAACCGATACCATAGTGATAAGAGCGGTCTGAACGTGATGAAACCGAAACTGCCAATGCCAACCAGCTGCCCGGTAACCGGCCGGCCCCTCGAAGTGACCAGGCTCGAGAACCCCGAGAGCGGTGTAGTGATCGAAGGACGGTTCGCGCCCAACGAGTTCGCCCTGCTGCCCCAGGACCAGCTTGAGTTCATGCGCCTGTTCGTCAAGGTACGTGGCAACCTCAAGGAGGTCGAACGCGTACTCGGTGTCAGCTACCCGACCGTGCGGCTGCGGTTCGAGAACGTGCTGCGTACGCTCGGTTACGAGGTGAGCGAAGACGAGGTTCAGGCCCGCAGCAGCAGTCAGGCTGAAATCGTGGCCGCGCTCGAGCAGGGCGAGATAACGCCTGAAGAAGCGACCGAACGCCTGCAGGCACTGCGGCGTCGCTGAACCGGGAAAGCTCTCTGGAACGGGTCTCCGCATCAACTTGAGTCAGGCAGACTCATATTGCAATACAACGGCTGCCTGAAGCGGGTAATATGCTTGAGACTTATGGCCACCGACCACTACGAAGTACTTGGCGTCAGCCGCAGCGCCGACGGCAAGGAGATCAAGGCCGCCTACCGACGCCTGGCGATGAAGTACCACCCTGACCGCAACCCCGGGGACACCAGCGCGGAAGAACGCTTCAAAGAGATCAACGCTGCCTACGCAGTACTGAGTGACGAGCAGAAGCGTGCCCGTTACGACCAGTACGGCGATGCTGACGCCGGCGCGCAGTTCCACGGCGACATCTTCGACATATTCCAGTCAGTGTTCGGCGGCAGTGGCTTCGGTTCGTTCGGTTCGTTCGGCGGTCAGGCCAGCCGCGGTCAGCAGGGTGAACACCTGGAAGCCGGCGTGAGCATCACGCTGGAACAGGCCAGGACCGGTGCCGAGGTCGAGGTCGACCTGGACCGGATGGTCGACTGCGACCGCTGTGACGGCACCCGGTCTGAACCCGGCACGGAACGCGTGCAGTGCCCGACCTGCGCTGGTGCCGGCCAGGTACGGCGTCAGATGCAGTCGCTGCTCGGCACCGTCATGACGACGGGCACCTGCCCTACCTGCCACGGCAGCGGCCAGAAGATCGAAGTCCCCTGCGGCAAGTGCATGGGCAGCGCCCGCATGAAGGTCCACGAGAAGATCACCGTCAACGTGCCGCGCGGCGTCGATTCCGGCGTCCGCATGCGCGTACCTCAGCAGGGTAACGCCGGCGTCGACGGCGGTCCGAACGGTGACCTGTACATTTACCTGAACGTGCTGCGGCACGACCTGTTCCGCCGCGAAGAAGACGACCTGGTTTACGAACTCGAGGTCGGTCTCGCCCAGCTGGCGCTTGGCAGCAGCTTCGAAGTCCCGACCATGGACGGACCGGAAGTCATCGACCTGCCCGCCGGCAGTCAGGCCGGTACAGTCATCCGCCTGCGTGGCAAAGGCATGCCACGTCTGCGGCAGGCGGGCAGTGGCGACCAGCTGGTCGTCGTAACGCTGAAGGTCCCGCGCAAGCTGTCACCGAAAGCCAGGCAGCTGCTGCTCGATTACGCGACAGAAGTCGGTGAAGAGATCCACGAACGCGAGTCCGTTCTGGGCCGCATCAGGTCATTCTTCGGCCGTAACAGGACTGAAACAAAAGACGACTCCGAAACCGCCGCGGCTGACTGATCAGCGGCCGGCCAGGTCCAGCAGCCAGGCGCTCAGCTGCTCCAGGTTGGCAGCAGCTGTACCCGGCAGCTGCTGCGCCCCCGGCTCACGCCTGAACCAGGTGAGCTGCCGGCGTGCGTAGCGCAGTGTGGCCTGGCTGACGGCGCTGACGGCTTCTTCCAGTCCGTAATCACCGCGCAGGTGCGCCACTACCTCCTTGTAACCGATCGCCTGGGTGGCCGTGAGCTGTTGCGGCCAGTCCCGCAGCAGGCCGGCGACCTCTCCGACCAGTCCCGCTGCGAACATCGCCGCCGTGCGGTCAGCGACAGGTCCGGCCAGTTCCGCCATGTCCGGCAGCAGCACGAGCTTGCTGAAGCGGTGGCGCGGCACGGTCGTTCCGAACGAAGCTGGCGGCCGGCCGGTCCGCATCAGTATCTCCAGGGCACGGACGACCCGGCGCGGGTTGAGCCCGGCACGGGCCGCATCAGTCTTGGATGCCGCCGCGAGCTCGGCCCGCAGCACGTCCAGGCCTTCAGCTTCGAGGCGCGCGTACAGCCCGGCCTGTACGGCCGGGTCGGCCCTGGGTACGAGCGGCAGGCCACCGGCCAGGGAACGCAGGTAGAAGCCGGTACCGCCCACGACCAGCGGCAGGGCACCCCGGGCTATGACCGCGTCCAGGACGTCTTCGGCCGCGGCTACCCATTCGGCGACGCTGAACGGTTCGGCCGGGCTGACCAGGTCGGTCAGGTGATGGGGTATGCCCTGCTGTTCAGCGGCAGATGGTTTGGCAGTACCGATGTCCATGCCACGGTAAACCTGCATCGCGTCTGCCGTGACTATCTCGACGGGCACCTGGTCCGCCAGCTGCAGCGCCAGCTGTATGGCCGCTGCCGACTTGCCGGAGGCGGTCGGAGCACCAAGCATCGGAATGAGCGGTCGGGTACCGGCAGGCATAGCCGTCAGGCTAACAGGAACAGTGTCGGCCAGCAGGCAGCAGTCAGGTGCGCAGGGATTGTAGACTTCACAGCATGGAACTCGACCGGTCCGGCAGTGCCCTGGACATCCAGGAACTGCTGAACGTACGTGAACGGATAGACGACCTGCTCGCCAACCAGCTGGAAGAATCCCAGCCGCGCGCAGACCTGCTCGACACCGGCGACAGTTACCGCCTCATCCTCGAGGTGCCCGGGCTGCGCGAGGAGAACCTGGAGATCGCCCTGGAAGACCAGGAGCTGCTCGTGGCCGGACTGCGCGACGATTACAGCCAGGACTCCGATTACCTGCTCAACGAACGTCAGACGGGACCGTTCCAGCGCATCTTCCAGCTGCCGGAACCGGTCGCCGGTGACCGCACGAGCGCGCACCTGCAGCAGGGCCTGCTCGTCATCGTCATCCCCAAGGCCTGACGCTTCAGCGCAGCTCCAGCTCGATGGTGCCGCTGACGCCGCCTTCGACTATCACGTCATCGCTGTCCAGGAAGTACAGCAGCCGCTGACCGCGGATCTCGTTGCTGCCGTCTACGCTGCGGGCCGGGTCGCCGACCAGGGTCGCCACGCCGGCTTCTTCGTCAAGGATCAGGCTGTCAGCGTAACTGGTCCGCGTCTCCGAACTGACGATCACGTTGCCGCTCAGCGTCGACAGGTCGGTAGCAGTGTCGAAACTGAGCGTTTCCGCTGAAGCGGTGATGGACGGTGCCCCCTCCCCCGGTTCACGCAGCAGCCGTACCGGTCCCGTCAGGTCGGCGAGTCCGCTGCCGTTGTCGTAGCTCAGTTCGGTGCCGCTGATCCGGGTGTGCCCCTGCAGGATGAACACCTCCGGCTCACCACTGCGGCTTACGTCAACCGGACAGAACGAATCGTCAACCGACACGCTGCCAGCGAACATCGTCAGTGTCTCAGCCGCGTCCTCGCCCTCAGGCCGCTGGGCCAGGACGACTGCAGACACGATGCTGGTCCCGGCCACCTGGGTGACGACGGCGTAGGGCCTGGGGGCGTAGACGGTCGAGACGCGCACGCCGGCCTCGCAGTTCGGAACGTTGGTGCGGAACTGTCCGCCTTCAGCCTGCGGTGCGAACTGCTGGACCGTTATCACGCGGTCTGGCCGGGTCAGCCGGAAACTGCCGAGCGGATCGCCGGCGCTGGCCGGGTCGAACCAGAGCGGCGCCGGCGGTTCCTGGGCGGCTGTCAGGCCCAGCAGGAGCGCCGTGAGCACAGCCAGCAGTCGTCCGCGCAAGGCGCGCGCCTCAGTCCAGCTCGCCCGGACCTGTGGCGAAGGCGGCCGGATCGAACTCGGAAGGCTGCGAGGCGTCGATGATGGAGACGACCCCCAGGTCAGTCCGGTGCTCCAGCCGGTCACCGGTCAGCTCGACACCGCCGTCCTCGTCAACGGAACGGGCCGGGCTGCCCAGTACTTCCGCCCGTGAGGCGGAGTCGTCGAAGTAAACCTCGTCGCCAGTGCTGGTGATGGCGCCGTCGATGACGGTGACGTTACCGCGGGCCCACAGCTTCTCCTCGTTGGTGAGTACGCGCACCTCATCAGCGGTGATGACGAGTTCGCTGCCGTCGTCGTCTACCCGGACGATGCGCACCTGGCTGCCTTCCCCGCCGAGCACTCCCAGGCTGCGGTCTTCGGCGTAGACGAGCACGGCGGCCGAAGCGGTCTGGTTGCCGCTCTCCAGCAGCACCTCACCACGGCTCGTGCTCATGTCGGTATCGACGTCGAACTCCACCTCGCCGGCACTGATGCGCACCTCGTCCTCTTCACCTTCAGGCGGAGCGATGACGATGCTGGCCGGGCCCTGCAGGACGCCGAGGCCGGTCGCTTCGCTGTAGACGAGGCCGGGTCCGCCGGCGCTGAGCCGGCCACGTTCGACCAGCACCGCTCCGCTGAAAACGGCTTCGCGGCTGCCCTCAGCTTCCGACAGCAGCAGTTCCCCCTGCTGTCCGGCCGGGACAGCAAGGCTGGCGTTGCCGGCCAGGATGGTCAGGTTCGAGACGGTGGCGCGGATGCCGTCCGGTTCCGGGTGTTCGTAGGTGATCGGCCCGAAACGGATGTTGCCGCTGGTGGTGCCGTCGTTCATCTCGATACGGATGATGCGTGCGGCTGGCGCAGCTGAATCCTGGGCAAGTGCCAGGCTGGACAGCAGGATGATGGGGATCAGAAATCGCATGCGTTCCTCCCGGGGTCCTGACCGGCTCCGGCCAGGAACTCGTTGATCGTCACAGTGCCGGGGCCACCGGCGCTGAACTCCTCAAGATCGAAGCTGGCCGTCACCCGCTGCCAGCGGTTGTCGCTGCCCCAGGCGGGCCCCTGGATATCCAGGAGCGGGACGCGGAACAGGCCGGTTCCCTGCTCGATCACGACTGGTGTGGTGCCGTCTGACAGCATCGTAAGACACTCACCGGTCCGTTCCAGCCGGACGGTGAGCTGATCGCCGGACAGGTTGTCGTCGCGGTCGATGAGCAGTTCGTCGGCAGCCAGTCGGAAATCGGTCTCGCCACCGACGGTGCGGCGGCCGTCGCTCAGCTTCTGCAGTACCGAACGGCCGCTGGCAGGTGAGTAACTGACCACAGGACTGTGGAACAGCCACACCGCTCCTTCGTCGGCCCGGGGATACAGAACGACGTCGGCGTCACGCAGGAGCACGTTGGCGTCCGGCAGCACGGCCTGCCCGGCCGGCTGCAGTGACAGCAGAACCAGGCCGGCGATGACCAGCGCGAACAGCCAGATTGCGCCCCTGAGCATGAGCCAATCTAACAGCCGCCCGTGAGAACAGGTCCGCGGGCGGCTGAAGGAACGTTTACCGGAAGGTTACTTCGGTGATCGTGTAGGTGGTGCTGCCGTGCGTGACCTGTTCGCCCACGCGGCGGCCGACCAGCTGACGGCCGATCGGTGATTCGTCAGAAACTTTCTGGTCGAGGATGTCGGCCTCGTGGGTGCCGACCAGACGCAGCGAACGGCTGTTGCCGGCCCCGTCGTCGAGCGTCACGTGCGCACCTAAGGTGATGACCGCTTCGGCGCCTTCCTTGCGCTCCACTACGGTGGCGCGGGCAACGATCTCCTCCAGGTCAGCGATGCGCGCTTCGTTGGCGCTCTGCTGCTGGCGGGCGTCGTCGTAGGCGGCGCTTTCACGGATGTCGCCGTCAGCGATCGCCGAGCCCATGTAGTCGCTGATCTCCTGGCGGCGTACTTCCTTCAGGTAGCGCAGCTCTTCCTTGATCTTCTCAAGGCCGTCTTTCGTCAGATAGATGGGTTCACGTGCCATGTATGTTCACCTCGCAGAACCGGTCGCGGGGTGCGGTTGTCCGGCCTCAGCCGGCCTGCTTCTCCCGTCGTCGGTCAGGATTATACGTCAGCAGCGCCGCTCCGATGTAGCAGCGGCGCGCTCACCAGCCCCGGAATATCGGCCAGAGCGCATGGATCTCAGTGCTGTCGCCGTCGACCACCAGGTACTGGTCATGCATCGCGGTGGTCGCACAGGCGTGGTTGGTGTGGATGCGGACCCGGCTGCCGTACGGCAGTTCCGGCAGTTCCGTACCGGCCGGAGCTTCACTGTGCAGCGTCAGTACCCCGTGTTCCTGACTGACCTGGCTGACCATGAGCCATGGGATAGGCCGGCCGTTCAGGTCGGTTACGAGGCCGTAGCCGTTACTGCGGGTGCCCGGGTCGGGCGACAGGGCCGTCCAGCCGGCGTTCGTGAAGATGCGCCCGCGTTCACGCTGCGCTCCGGTGACCGTGGCCAGTACCGACAGGGCGATGTCCTCACGCCGCACCGCGCCGACCTCCGTCATGACCAGGTCGCCGGTGGCGAACACGCCTGCCCGTACCTCGGTCACACCGGCGAGGCTGCGGGCCGCGGTCGCTGTCGGTGTGGAGCCGACGCTGACGACCGGGCAGGGCAGTCCGGCCGACCGCAGGGCAGTCGCTGCGGTCACAGCCGCCAGGCGTTCCTCCTCTGCGAAAGCAGCCAGTGCAGCCTGGTCACGGCCGGCGTAAGAGCCCCCGTGGTGGGTGAGCACACCGCGCAACAGCGCGCCGCCCTCACTCAGCCGGCTGCCGAGTTCGACCAGCAGCGGGTCAGCAGGTTTCAGACCCGCCCGGACCGCATCGGCGTCCACTTCGAGCAGCACGGCGAACTGGCTGCCGAAGCGCTCCTGAGCGGCCAGCACGGCACTGACCTGTTCCGGCGAGTCGAGGATGATGGCCAGGTCGACGTCCTGACGGCGGAGCTCCGCGACCCGTTCCAGCTTGTCCGGGGCGATGCCGACCGCGTAGATGATGTCGACCACGCCCGCCAGGGCGAACTCCTCAGCCTCGCGAAGTGTCGATACCGCCACCGGACCGCGCGTTTCAGGCTGCAGTACCCGGGCTGCCTCGACCGACTTGACGGTCTTCAGGTGAGGCCGGAAACTGGCGCCGAGGCCTTCGACGTGGCTGCGCAGGCGTGCGGCGTTGGCGGCGAGCTTCTGGCGGTCGAGGACCAGAGCTGGTGTCTGGACCTGTTCAAGCGTCGGGAACTGCGGCATGAGGTCAGGTTAGCAGCTGCCCCGGCTCGGGAGCGGTTGCGTGGTGGTACACCAGCGCGCTCAGCAGGAAGATGTAAGGGACCGCCCAGATCAGTCCGATGCCCAGGGTGATCACGCCGGCGATGCTCAGAACGACCGACAGGCCCAGCCAGCCCAGCACCGCGCCCGGGTTGCTGGCAACCAGTCGCATGCTCAGCGCCATCGCGTCGGCCACTCCCAGGTCGCGGTCCACGATGAAGTAGGCCGTGAACGACAGCAGCGCGCTGAGCACGAGCCACAGGCCCTGGTTCAGCGGCCACGGCAGCGCCGAGAACAGGAGTGACACGGCGGTGGTGAACAGGCCGAACACCAGGAACCGCGTAGCGAACCGGACTCCGCTGAACAGCAGCGCCGCACTTATGGCACCACCGCGGGCCCGCACCAGGCTCATGATCGTGAAACCACCCAGAAGCGGTGCGGACAACGCCGCGCTCAGCAGGTTGATCAGCAGGTTGTCGAGCAGCGACGGATCGGTGCTCAGCACGCCAGGGGCGATGCCACCAGCGATCAGGACAGCCAGGACCGCCACTCCGGTTATCGCGATGGCTCCCAGCAGCAGCGCAGTCTTGCT
Source organism: uncultured bacterium (assembly GCA_964411415.1). Taxonomy (GTDB): domain Bacteria; phylum Deinococcota; class Deinococci; order Deinococcales; family Trueperaceae; genus CALDPK01. The sequence goes on along the minus strand of CAYPKV010000012.1, from coordinate 15,523 downwards.
GCCTTTCAGCAGCTGCCGTGCGTCCACCATGGCGTCGCCCAGCTGAACGCGGTTGAAGCCGGTGCCGCTCACTCGCGGTTGAGCCGGGGGTCGAGAGCGTCCCGGGCGGCGTCGCCGAGCAGGTTGAAGCCGATCACCGACAGGAAGATGGCCAGGCCCGGTGCGATCGACAGCCACGGTGCAGCGCGGAACCGGTCGAAACCGTCACTGATCATGACGCCCCACTCGGCCGCGGGTGGCTGGGCACCGAGGCCCAGGAAACCCAGGGCTGCGACGTCGAGGATGGCGGTGCCGATCGACATCGTCACCTGCACGAGCAGCGGCGACAGGCTGTTCGGCAGGATGTGGCCGAACAGGATACGCGGCGTGCGCGAACCCATGGACCGAGCCGCCTGCACGTACTCGCTGCCCCGCAGCGACATCGTGACCGAGCGCATGATCCTTATGTAGATCGGTATCTGCGTGATGCTGATCGCGATCAGGGAGTTGGTCAGACTCGGTCCCAGCACGGCGACGATCGAGATCGCCAGCAGGATGCCTGGGAACGCCAGCAGGATGTCGATGAGCCAGACGATGAACATGTCGATCCGCCCGCCGGCGTATCCGGCGATCAGGCCGAGCAGCGTGCCGACCGTCATGGCCATGGCCACGGCGATAAGGCCGACCCGCAGGCTGATGCGGCCGCCGTACAGGACGCGCTGCAGCAGGTCGCGGCCCTGGGCGTCAGTACCGAGCGGGTAGGAGCCGCGGGTCAGGTTGCGGGCTTCCAGGTCAGCCTGGCCCATGATCAGGGTCGGTGGGATGTTGCGGGTCGACAGGCTGCTGCGCAGCGGATCACCCGGCCGCAGCACCGGTGCGAGGAGGGCGCTCAGTATGAACAGCACGATTATGGCAGCGCCGAGCAGGCCGGTCGGGTGGCGAAGCAGGCGACGCAGGGCGTCGCGGCCGAGTGACCGGCCTTCAGTGACGGTGGAGGCGGCTACGACATCGCTCATGAGTACTGGATCCTGGGATCGATGAGGCTGTAGGACAGGTCGACAAGCAGGTTGACGACGACGAAGACGAGGGCCACGAACAGCACGCCACCCTGGATGATCGGGTAGTCACGGCTGGCGATCGCCTGGTACACCCAGCGGCCGATTCCGGGCCAGGCGAACACCGTCTCGGTGAGGATCGCGCCCGACAGGAGCGAGCCGAAGCTCAGGCCGATGATGGTTATTACGGGCAGGAGCGCGTTGCGCAGCGCGTGTTTGCGGTTGACGGTACGGCGCGGCAGGCCCTTGGCGCGGGCGGTGCGGATGTAGTCCTGACCGAGCACTTCCAGCAGTGAGGACCGGGTCATGCGCACCACGATCGCGAGCGGGATGGTGCCTACCGCCACGGCCGGCATGACAAGGTGACGCAGCGCGTCAGCGACGAAGTCCCAGCGGCCCTGCAGGATGCCGTCCAGCACGTACAGTCCCGTGATGTTGTCGATGGCCATGGTCACCCCGATCCGGCCTGATGATGGCAGCCAGCCCAGGTTGACCGCGAAGGTGTAGATGAAGATGATGCCCAGCCAGAACACCGGGAACGACACGCCGGCCAGGGCGATGACGGTCACCGCCGTATCCGCGAAGGTGCCGCGCCGCAGTGCCGCGGTCACCCCCAGCGGGATGCCGAGCGCCACCGCGAACACCATCGCGAACACCGCCAGTTCCAGCGTCGCCGGGAAGCGCTGCAGCAGGCCGTCGCGTACGGGGATGAAGCTGAATATTGAGCGGCCGAAATCGAGTTTCAGGGCCCGGCCCATGAAGTTGAAATATTGCGAATCGAACAGTCCGGCAAGTCCGCGATCCGCAGCCCCGTCGAAGTTCAGGAACAGCGGCTCGTTGAGCCCCAGTTCCTCACGCAGGCGCTCCCGGTCGGTGACGGAGGATCTCTCCCCCAGCATGATCGTGGCGGGATCGCCCGGGACCAGGCGCGGGATCATGAACACCAGCAGGCTGACGCCGAACAGGACCGGGATCAGACCCAGTATGCGGCGGACGGCATAGGCAAACAATCAGATACTCCGGAAGCCAGTCAGGTCCGGCTGGAGGGAACACTCCCTCCAGCCGGTGAATGACGGCAGACTCAGTCCTTGGTGACGGTGTTGAGCGGAACGGTGCTGCCCAGGGCGTTCGGGTAGAAGCCCTGCACGTTGTTGCGCACGCCGTTGAGGGTGCTGGGGTTGACGAGCGGCAGGGCGGGCAGGTCGTCATGGAGGATCTGAGCGATCAGCTGGTACAGCATCTCGCGCTCTTCCATGGTGCCGGCCTGCTGCGCATCGGAGATGAGCTCGAACAGGCGGGGGTTGTCGTAGCCGAAGCCGACGGCGTTCGGAGCGTTGAAGAACGAGGAGATGAAGTTGTCCGGATCAGCGAAGTCCGCGCTCCAGCCGAGCATGTAGATGGGGAACTTGCCTTCGAGGTAGTTCTCGAGGTAGATGCCCCAGTCCTCGGTGTGCAGTTCGGCGTTGATGCCGACTTCAGCGAGGTAGCTGACGGTGGCTTCGGCGATGTCGCGCGGAGCCGGGTAGTACGGGCGGGAGACCGGCATGTACCAGAACTCGGTGTCGAAGCCGTTGGGGTAACCGGCCTCGGCCAGCAGCTCACGGGCGCGCTCAGGATCGTACGGGTACGGATCCTGGTTCAGACGGCCGGACAGGCCCGGCGGTACGAACTCGTTGGCAACGCTGGCCAGGTCGCCGTAGAAGGCGTCGATGATGGCTTCCTTGTCGATCGCGTAGGCGAACGCCTGGCGGACGCGCAGGTCATCGAACGGCTCGTTTGCCTGGTGCATGCCCAGGTAGCCGAGGACCAGGTCCGACTCAGCCGAGACGGGACGGAAGTCGCTGCTGGAAGCGACCACGTCGTAGTTCTCAGGTGAGAGGTTCAGGGCGACGTCGATGCTGCCGGCTTCAAGCTCGGCAAGACGGGTGGTCGGTGATTCGATGCCGCGGAACACGACCTGATCCACGCCGGCCACCTGGCCCCAGTAGTTGTCGTTGCGGGCGATGACGACGCGGTCGCCGTCGATCCACTCGACGAACACGAACGGACCGGTACCGACAGCACCGACGCTCGGGCTGCCGTACTCGAGGCCGTGCTCAGCGATGGCGGCCGGGCTGTGCAGGCCGAAGTAAGCGCTGGCGAGCTGCTGCGGGAAGTAACCGAACGAGCCGGTCAGGGTGAACTGCACGGTCAGGTCGTCGATGACGTCGACCGATTCGATCTGGTAGCCGTCGTCGCCGTAGTGGGCGCCGAAGACGTAGGTGAACGACGTGTAGTTCTTGCCCTGGTCCGAGTAGTTGTGCTCGTGATCAAGGTGGTTCCAGCGGTCGAAGTTGAACTTGACGGCCTCGGCGTTGAACGGAGTGCCGTCAGTGAAGCTGACGCCTTCACGCAGGTTGAACGTCCAGACGCTGGCGTCGTCATTCGCGGACCAGCTGGTGGCCAGCAGGGGCTCGATCTCGGCGCTGCCCTGGGCGAAGCCGACCAGGCGCTCGACGATCTGGATCGCCGGGGTGAGTGAGTTCCCGTCCTGGCTGATGTCCAGGGTGACGGGGAGGCCGGACTGACCGACCACGAGGGTCTGGGCGGAACCCAGGCCGACGGCGGCCATCAGCGCGGCAGCTGCTAGGAATCTCTTCATGCCTTACCTCCAGTAACGCTACAAGTCCGCAGAAATTGAACGTCTCCTGCCTGTGACTCGTGTGTGGAATATAGCACGGTGCCTGTGCGCGGTCCCTGCAAATGTCAGTCGAACGTCAAGGTAGCCTCCGTGCCCGTCTGTCCGGCAGCGCCGCGTTAGAACGGAGGCAGTGAGCCCGGACCGAGTGCAGTCCGGGCCGGAGAGGACCTCCCGTGATCTTCAGGCAGTTCTATGAGTCGGACCTGGCCCAGGGCAGTTACCTGATCGCCTGCGAGCGCAGCCGCGAAGCAGTCGTCGTTGACCCGCGCCGCGATATCGCTGAGTACCTGGAGGAGGCCGCCCGGCGCGGACTCACCATCACGGCGGTCACTGACACCCACATCCACGCGGATTACCTGTCCGGTGCCAGGGAACTGGCCGCGGCGACCGGCGCGAAGCTGCTGCTTTCGGCTGAGGGCGGTCCCGAGTGGCAGCACCGCTTCCCGCACGAACCGCTCCGCCACGGTGATGTGATCACAGTCGGTGACGTCAGCCTGACGGCGCTGCACACGCCCGGCCACACGCCCGAGCACCTGAGCTTCCTGGTGCATGACACGGCCAACGCAGCCGAAGCAGGCTTCCTGCTGAGCGGCGACTTCGTCTTCGTTGGCGATGTCGGCCGGCCCGACCTGCTGGACGAGGCCGCCGGTTATGAAGACACCCGTTTCGAAGGGGCTGCGCGGCTGTTCGCTTCGCTGCGTGACCGGTTCCTGGCCTTGCCCGACTTTGTACAGGTGTGGCCTGGCCACGGTGCCGGCAGCGCCTGCGGCAAGGCGCTCGGCAGCGTCGCCAGCACCACCGTCGGCTACGAACGCCGCTTCGCCTGGTGGGCCCCGTTCGTCACGGCCGGTGATGAGGAAGGCTTCATCAGCGAACTTCTCTCCGGTCAGCCCGACGCCCCTGCTTACTTCGGCCGCATGAAGCGCGACAACCGCGAAGGACCACGCGTCCTGGGTCAGCTGCCGGACCTGCCGGAACTGGCACCCGAGGAGCTGCTGGCCGGCGGGCACCTGCTGGTGGACACGCGGTCGGCGGTCGACTACAACCGCGGCAGCGTCGCCGGCGCCATCCAGATACCCGGGGGCGGCAAGTTCGTCACCTACGCGAGCTACGTCATCGACCCGGAGGTGCAGCCGCGGCCACTGGCGCTGCTCGCTTCTGATTCCGCGCACGCGACCCGGCTGCGCGACGCCCTGCTGCGCGTTGGCATCGACCGTGTTGCCGGTTTCGTGACTGACTTCGACCCGTTGCCAGAAACGGACGTGCCGCTCGTGCGTCCCGAGCAGCTGGAAGAGCTGCAGGAGCCGCTGCTGCTCGATGTCCGGACTGCCAGCGAGCATGCCGGCGGCCACATACCCGGGGCCCGGCAACTGCATGCGGGGCGGGTCATGAGCCAGCTCGCCAGCCTGCCGCGCGACCGGAAGGTCGTCGTGCACTGCCAGAGCGGCGCGCGGGCGACGCTCGTCGCCAGTTCACTGCGCAGTCACGGCATCGATGCGGTGGAACTCGACGGCAACTGGCCAGGCTGGCAGGCCTGGGACCGTTCGCGCCAGCCGGCCTGACATGGCGGACGCTCCGGCTGACGAGCTGCGGGCAGAAGAGTTCCTGGTCGCCTACAACGCGATCGACCGCATCCTGCGCAGCCGCCTGGACCTGGACCGCAACAGCTCGTTCCGCTCGGTCGTAGACCGTTACGCCTCGAAACACCCGTGGTGGCGGCGCGACGCTGAAGCGTTGCGGGCGTTCGCCGAACTCCGCAACGTGATCGTCCACGAGCGTTTCGAACGCTTCAAGTACATCTCCATCCCGGCCCTCGAGGTCGTCGCCGAGATAAGCGCCATCCGTGACCGCCTCATGAGCCCGAAGACGGTTCAGAACGTCGCTGGCCGCCAGCGTCGCGGCAGGCCGTCGCAGACCGCTCAGCAGCTGGCAGTCGAACCGCGTGTCGCTCGACGAGATCGTGGCTGGCGGTCAGGACACCTACATCCGCAGCTGGGCGCGCGGTGTGCGCGAGTTCGGTGGGCTCGTATACCTGCGACCCTTCCCGGAGATGAACGGCAACTGGAACAACTGGCACGGCCGGCCGCACCTGCTGGTCCTGGCCTGGCAGCACATCGTGGACATCTTCGCGGACGAAGGCGTCAGCAACGTCCGCTGGGTCTGGTCGCCCAACGTCACCGACGAACCGCGGCACCCCGACAACCGCATGGAACTGTACTTCCCGGGTGCCCGGTACGTGGACGTGCTCGCGCTGGACGGTTTCAACTGGGGTACCACCAGGCCGGACAGCCGCTGGCAGTCAGCTGAGGAGCTGTTCCGGGACGGTTACGACCGCATAACCGCCCTGGCGCCCGGCCTGCCCGTCTGGTTCGCCGAGATCGGCAGTACCGACGAAGGCGGCGACAAGGCCCGCTGGGTGTACGACCTGCTCACCAACTCTTACAGCTGGTTCCCCAGTCTAAGCGCGATCATCTGGTTCGATGAGGACAAGGAGGCCGACTGGCGCATCGGTTCGAACGCCGACTCGGCCCAGGCTTTCATGACGCTGCTGCCCTGAGACTCACCCCCTGAAACGGGCCGGGCGCGCTACACTTCGGGTAAAGGAGAACCGCTATGAAGGACACCAGGGCGCGCTTCGCGACGGTGGCCGTGCACTCAGACGTGCCGGATCCCGTCACAGGCGCACACATAACCCCGATATACCAGACGACGACCTTCGCTTACGGCAGCTTCCGGCGCGGCGCTGACCTGTTCGCAGGTGAGGCAGAAGGCTACGTGTACAGCCGCATCGGCAACCCGACCGCCCGCCGTTTCGAGGAGACCATGGCTGCGCTTGAAGGCGCCGAAGACGCAGTTGCCTTCGGCTCAGGCATGGCTGCCATCAGCGCGGTGCTGTACACGCTGCTCGAACCCGGCGATGAGGTCCTGCTGCTCGGTCCGCTCTACGGCGGTACCGAGGCGCTGTTCAGCGAGGAGCTGCCAAGGCTCGGGGTCACCAGCCGGCATGTCAGCGGTGACGAGCTCGAGGCCGGCCTGGCTGCCGGGGCGCGCATGGTCTACGCCGAGACGCCGACCAACCCGACACTGGCGATCCACGACCTCGAGCAGATCGGCCGGCTGGCCCGTCAGCACGGCGCACTCAGCGTCGTGGACAACACCTTCGCCACGCCCTGGCTTACCCAGCCGATCACGCTGGGCATCGACATCGTGCTGCACTCCGCCACCAAGTACATCAGTGGTCACGGTGACGCGATGGGTGGCGTCGCGGTCGGTCCGGCCGAACTGATGCAGCGCGTCCGCATGGAAGGGCTGCGTCACATGGGCGGCAGCCTCGGCCGCACCGAGAGCCACCTGCTGCTGCGCGGACTCAAGACGCTGTCGCTCCGCATGGAACGCCAGTGCCACAACACCCGGGTACTCGCTGAACACCTGGCAAAGCACGACCTGATCGAGAACGTGTACTGGCCCGGCCTGAAGTCCCACCCCGGCCATGAAACGGCTGCCCGGCAGATGCGTGACTTCGGGGCGATGCTGTCGGTGGAACTGAGGGGCGGCCGCGAGGCCGCTGAACTGTTCCTGGACAACTTGCGGCTGTTCGTGCAGGCCGTCTCCCTGGGTGACGTCTGCTCACTGGCCACCCACCCTGCCAGCACGACCCATCAGCTCGTGGATCCGGCCGAACGGGCCCGCCTGGGCGTCAGCGAGGCGCTCGTGCGCCTGTCGGTCGGAATCGAGGACGAGCAGGACCTGCTTGCTGACGTGGACCAGGCACTGGCTGCCGTGGCCGCACGACTGCCGGCAGCCGCACTGTAAGCGGGCATTGACGCGGTATTGACGGCTCTGCGTCAGAATCATCGTGGCAGGGGCTCCGCCAGACAGGCGCATCCGTCCCTGAAGAAAGGCTTGAGCATGAAACTAACGGGCAGCAGAACCATCAGGGCCATCACCGCAACCGTCGGTGTTCTGGCGGCAGGCTCAGCGTTCGCCTGCATGGACAACGCTTACTACCCCCTCGTTCAGGGCGCTTCCTGGACGTACCAGTCGGAAGGGATGACCTACAGCCAGTCGGTGCTCGAAGTGAGCGCAGACAGCGTCATGCTGCGGGTTCAGTTCGCGGATCAGGATCCGATTGACATGACGTACCAGTGCGATGAGAACGGCATACTCGTGTCCAGCTTCATGGACGGGCTCGTCGAAGGCATGGAGTTCGAGATCCTGAGCCAGGAGGGCACCAGTTACCCGAACCACATCAGCGTCGGTGACGAGTGGGACGAAGAGATCGTGATGGCCAGCACCATGACCATGGAAGGCATGGCGATGACGACCAGGACCACCGTGGCTACGCACACCCGCGCGGTGGCACTGGAGTCGGTTACCGTGCCGGCCGGCACTTTCAACGCCCTGAAACTCGAAGGCGAATCCGACATCACCAACGTCACCGTGATGATGGGCATGGAGATCCCGGTATCGATGAGCAGCACGAGCCAGACCTGGCTGGTGGAAGGCATCGGCATGGTGCTCAGCGTCGATGAGGCAGGCAGCCGCGTGGAGCTGGTCAGCTACACCATCCCTTAACCGCAGCGTACTTACAGGTTCACTGGCCGCCACCTGCGGAACACAGGCGGCGGCCAGCCGTATCGGCAGCTCACTCCGCACATGCTGGTGCTTGTTACCATCGGTTACTGAGTGCCGGCAACCGCTGGCCAGGATGGAGTGAAACGATCATGAAGAGACTGCTCGCAGCCCTGCTTCTCGCCATCACTGCCCAGGGCTTCGCCCAGGAAAGCGTCTTCGGCCACTGGGCCGGAGTCATCGGGCCGGGTCAGCTTGACCTGGGTATCAACGTCAGCATCCAGGGGAGTGAGGAAGCGCCTGAAGCCACCATCGACATCCCCGTGCAGGGCCTGTTTGACTACCCGCTGACTGAAGTCGTCGCCCGGGACGGCAGCTTCAGTGCCCTCATGCCCGGCATCCCCGGTGATCCGCGCCTCGAAGCCAGCCTGGGTGAAGACGGCCTGAACGGCACTTTCAGCCAGTCCGGTGCGACGTTCGAACTCGTGCTGGAGCGCAGCGAAGGCCCGGCAGGCCTGAACCGGCCCCAGGAGCCGGAGCTGCCGCTGCCGTACTACACCGAAGAGGTGACGGTCGTGAGCCCGGCCGGTGACGTCACCCTGGCCGGCACCCTGACCCTGCCCGAAGGTGATGGGCCCTTCACCGCCGTGCTGTTCATCACCGGCAGCGGCCCGCAGGACCGCGACGAAGCGCTGTTCGGCCACCGGCCGTTCTTCGTGCTGTCCGACCTGCTTACCCGCGCCGGCTACGCCACCCTGCGCCTGGATGACCGTGGTGTCGGCGGCAGCGGAGGCGACGATGCGCAGGCCACCTACGAAGACATGGCCGCTGACGGCATCGCCGCAGTGGAGTTCCTGGCAGCCCGTGACGAGATCGCCGGTGTCGGCCTGCTGGGCCACAGTCAGGGTGGGTACCTGGCGCCTGTGATCGCCCAGACTGCAGATGTCGACTTCATCATCAGCCTTGCCGGCCCCGCTGTCAGCGGTGAAGAAGTGCTGCTCCTGCAGAACCGCCTCATCATCGAATCAAGCGTCCCTGCCGGCGTTCCCGCCGAGCAGGTCGAGGCTGCGGTTCAGATGCAGCTCGGTTTCCTGGAAGGATTCTTCGGACTGCTCCGTGCCGGTGACATCGAAGGCGCCCGCGGCGCTGTGACCGAGATGGTCAAGATGCAGCTGGGCAGCAACCACGGTCTGACTGAAGAAGAGTTCGCGGAACTCGTTGAAGCCCAGGCGGACGCCAACACCTCACCGAGCATGGTCTCGTTCATGACCTTCGATCCGCAGCCCAGCCTGCGTCAGACCACCGTGCCGTTCCTCGCCGTTTACGGTGGGCTGGACGTCCAGGTCGACGCCGTCCAGAGCAGCGGGCCGCTGGAGGAAGCGCTGACGGCTGCCGGCAACGGGGACTTCAGCATCGTGGTGATCGACGACATGAACCACAGCCTGCAGCCGGCCGTCACCGGCAGTCTGGACGAGTACCCGCTCATCGAGACGACCGTGCACGAAGAGCTCATCGCGCTGCTGCCCGAGTGGCTCGATGCGCGCTTCGCTGACTGAGTAAACCGCACCATGAGAGCGGCCCCCGGAGAACCTGTCTCCGGGGGCCGCTTCTGCTTATCGCCGTGTTCAGCGCTGGAACACGAGTGAGGTGCCGTCCTGGTTGCTCAGGTGCAGGAAGGAATCGATGAAGGCGTAGCGGTTGGCCATGTTCAGCTGCATCGCGAACTCGGTACCCATGGAACCGGGCGGGCAGGCCATCATCGTCTGGGCGATCGGCCCGAATGTAAGGACCCCGGCCTCGGTTGCCTCGAACGCACCGGAGCCGCGGTTACAGTCCGCGACGACGAAAGCACGTTCCTCGCTGAAGTCGAAATCGACGGTGAACTCACCGAACTCCGGCGCGCTTACGGTGCCGTCAGCGTACTGGATGTTCAGCAGCGTCCACTGGCCGGCCAGCTGCTGCGGGTTGACGGTGCCGGCGGCTGGCACGCAGGCGGCGAGCACCAGCAGCAGGCCAGCGGCGGATAGTAACAGTCTGTTCATGTCCAGACCTCCTTACAGGATTATGCCCGGTGAGTGTGAGAGCCGGCCGGGTTTCATGGTGAAGGCCGGATGAACACCTGCAGCTGGGCGTTGGCTGCCTGGTCTGCTCCACTGGCCACTGCCGCGCCTGTCTGCAGGCCCGAAACCGCTTCCGGCACGGTGATCGTGCCTTCCCAGCGGCCCTCGACCTGTTCGAGCCGGGTGCTCCGGCCGAACAGCTCCACCGTCACGGTTTCGACCGGACCCTGAGCGTTGACGGTGACACGTATCTCGTCGCCGGCGACCGCACTGGACTGCGAGACACTGGCGGTCATGGCGATGGCTCCGGAGGTGAAGGTCGTGCGCATCTCGCGGATCATCGGCGCGACCGGCACCAGCAGCGGGGCGGGGTTCGCCGGTGGCCGGACCTGGATGGCCGGAACCGGCTTCGTCAGTACGAAGCCCGGCGGCAGGGTGGCAGCGTCGACAGTGAAGGCGTAATCACCTTCGATCAGACCGCTCAGCCAGCTGCTGCCCTCAGCGCTGGTGACGACCCGCCGGCTCAGCGGACCGCTCAGCTCCAGGGCTGCCCCGGTGATTAGTGGTTCACCCGGGCCCCGCATACCGTCCCGGTCACCGTCGAGGAACACCGCCACCTGCATCGTGCTGACCGGTGCGAACGGCAGGTCCAAAGCGAGTTCCGCTCCGTTCTGGACGGCAACAGTGCTGGCGCCGATGAAACCAAGCGTGGCTGGCAGGCTGCCGCCGAACGACAGTTCGTGCTGACCTTCGGGCAGGCGCAGCGTGAAGCTGCCGTCTTCGCCGGTCACGGTGCTGTACTCAGGCGTGTTGACAAGGATGCCTGCCAGTGGTGGTTCGCCCGGTTCGCGCAGCCCGTTGCGGTTCGTGTCAGTGAAAGCTGTACCGCGCACCGCGCCTGTCTCACGTCCACCGAACAGTTCGACGACCGGCCGCGGTGTGCGGAACGGGATGCGCCACGTGTAACTGACGCCTGCGCTGAACCGGTGGGTGATGGTGCCACCGGAAGCGTCCAGCCCGTAGCCAATGCCGAAACGAAGGCCCTGGGTGAACACGTCCCGGACCGACAGGCCGAGTGACAGGTCGTGACCACCCTGGCTGAAGGCCATGGTTACGTCGCTGTCCAGATGCACCGACCAGCGCTGGCGCCAGCGGACGGAGAACCTGAAGGTGTCCAGTTGAGAGCGCTCAAGTTCCAGTAAGGCTTCGAGCGTGGAGCCTTCAGCGAACAGCAGCACGGCACCGGCTTCGACGGCCAGCGACGCTGACGCGGGCGCGTTGAGCGAGGCGAGACGCCGTTCACTGGTCACGCCGGCCGTGAGAGCGAGGCGGCCGATGCTGCTCCTGAAGCGGATGCGGAATCGGCTGCCGGACTGGGTGTAGTCGTCCAGGGCGGTCAGTGTCTCGGCGTCGAGCTGGACTGAACCGCTGAAGCGTGACTGGCTGGCGAAGCGCAGGCCGACCCCGAACTGCAGGCGCAGCAGGCCGGCGGCTCCGAAGTCGGTCGTCTGGTGCACCACGCCGGTGCTGAGCCGGAGCCAGCTGACGGGGGTGCTGAGCAGCTGCACGGCGGTCGTCAGGTGGCTGGCCCGGGGGGTCAGTGCCAGGCGGCTCATGAAGCGCACGCCCAGCGGATGGCTGGAGCGGCTGCCACCGATCACACTCACGTTGGTCAGGCCCAGTCCCGGCGTGGTGCTCACCGCCTGGGTGAGCGAGAACCCCTGGGTAAGCAGCGTCAGTGTTTGGTTGAAGCTGGCGTAAAGCTGATACTCTGCGCCATCTGCGGCACTGCCAGAGAAGCTGACTCCTGTGCCCAGGCTGAGGGTCTCTGTCAGCTGACGCCGGTACATGACACCCAGGCTCTCGGCGTGCATGCCCTCGGAGAGCAGCAGGTTGCCGCTGAACTGCAGGTCCAGGTCAGGGTTCGAACTGACTGCCCCCAGCCCCAGATTGAACCAGCTCCGTTCGGCCGCGCTCTGCCGCTGACCGCTGACGCTGAAACGCCAGTCTGCTGCCCGCAGGCTGCCTGCCAGCCGCACCTGACCGGGCCCCAGGTTGAGTGCCGCGTCCCAGTTCTCGGCCTGCAGGGAGATGTCGCTGTGACTCGGTACGCTGAAGGTGGAGCCGGCCGTGTTGGTGAACGGACCGCTGCGGACGGACAGTTCCACGAAATCAGAAAGTTCGCCATGCAGGCCGGGGGTGACGCTCCAGTTGAAGAACGGGTCTGATTCACCAGCCGTGCGCTCGACACCGGCACTGGCCGCCGTCGTGATGCTCAGGACCAGCTGCGGATCGCGCTGCTGCAACGGGATCCTGCTGCTGCCGCTCGTATAGGTGGCCTGGATGGTGCGGACCGTGCTGGAGCCGGCCACCCGTGACCACGCTTCCAGCCTGATCCGGAAGCGGTAACCGTCGTTCACGGTTCCTTCGACCGGCACGGTGACAGTGACCTCGCCGCTCTGAAACGGTCCAAGCTCGAGGCGCTCCGGACTGACGAGTACGCGCCTGCTGGGGTTGCTGGCGCTCAACAGGATCGTGTCCGGCTGGTTCGCTTCGTTGGTGACGGTGACTGTGAAGCTCAGCACCTCACCGGGTGCCGCGGTCAGTTCCGCCGGTTCAGCCAGTCCGGTACCGGTGCTGCCCGTGACCGTGACGGTGATGTCTGTGGTGGTCAGGTCGCCTTCCGGTGTCGAGGCTGTTACCTGCAGCTGCGCGGTCGTACCCAGGAGGGCCGAGCCTGGGATGCGCAGGGTGAACGGCACCGGGAAGCTGCCGCTGACGCTCAGGGTGCGGGTATCACTGACCAGGCTCCAGCCACTGGGTGACGCGACGCTGACCGTGACCTGGCCGTCGGCATTCACCGGTACGGCGAAAGTCACGTACTGCCCGGGCTCGCCTGCGACGGACGGCGCAGGTCCGAAGCTGACGTTGGCTGACGCTGTCGCGGCCAGCAGCAGCGCTGCCAACAGGGCCGACCGCCACAACATCAGAACGCTTCAGTCTCAGCCGTTATCGTTGCTGACAGCAGGTACTCGCCGGCCTGTTCGCTGCCGAACAGTTCGAGTTCGATGTCGATGCGCAGCTCCAGCCAGCCGCCGGTCGGTCCGTTCTGAGCGTGGATGAGCTGGGGGAAACCGTTGCCCTGCAGCCAGGCGCCGCCGTTGACGCGGTAGTGGATCTGGTTCGCTGGAACGAGCAGCAGGCCTTCTTCACTGACGATGTCGCTTATCTGCAGACTGGCGCTCCAGGCGCCGTCGGTGTTGGAGAACAGCTGGACTGGCATGGTGCCGCCCGGGTAGCGGGCCGGGAACTCCAGCGGCGGGTAGCCCTGAGCCTGCAGGTCAAAGGAGATCCCGGCAGCCGGGGCGCGCACGCTGATCAGGCCGGGCACCAGCACTTCCACCGGCCAGGTCGCCTGGGCCAGCGCGAAACCCAGACCGAACAGCAGCAGGATCGCGAGCCGTCTCATCGCTGCTCAGCCTCCTCCGCGGCACGTTCCTGGTTCAGGCGCGCACGTTCAGCGGCCTCCTCGAACTGAAAAGTGGGGGCAGCGAGTGCATGGTCAAGGGTGAACACGAACTCGCCAGCCACATCGACCGCCAGGTCACCGTAGTTGAGCAGAGCCAGCGCCAGGTAATTGCCGGCTGGCATCGGACCGTAGAGGTTGACGTTGAAAGTGCGCGTGATTCCCGGCAGGGCCATGTGGCGGTCCATCCGCACTGTATCGATCAGCTCACCGGTGACGCCGCGGATCTGAATCTCACCACGCAGTACCTGCACGGTGTTGCCTTCATTGAGATAGGTCAGCTGCATGGTGTAGGGCGCCTCTTCGCTGACCGGCACGTGGCCCAGCATCCCGGTTATGCGACCGCCGCCGGTGCTGGGCGGCACGTTCACATAGATCATGTGGGCGGTGCGCAGCCGGAAAGTGGTGAGTGGCGCCGGACCAGCCTCGTCAGTTTCTGGTTCGGTTCCTTCAGCGAACAGAGCAGCCCAGTACGATCCGGGGGCGGCATCAGGTGGCACGCTGACCGCGTAGGTCACCTCGGCATTGCTGTGTGCCTCAACATGCAGGCTGTCACGGTCGAAGCTGAGCCAGGTGGCGGCGCTGCGTTCCAGTGTTCCTGCCGGATAATAGACGATCTGGCCGCTGCTGTCGTACTGCCAGTCGCCGGGATAGATGCTGATGTCAAGCGCGCCATCGCCAGGGTTGTCCAGCCGTAAGACCTGTGACAGGACGGCACCCGGAGTCGCGGGATGGATGACCGCGTTGGGCTGCACCGAAACGGCGCCCTGGGCGGCTGCGACGCTCAAGACAGCAGCTGTCAGTAAGAGAATGAAGGTGTTGCCGGTTCTGCTCATAACTGGTGGTTCCCTTCGGGGAAAAGGGTGCGGATGATGGTTGTGGGGAACCTCCCCCAGGTTCCCCACAACCGTGTGGTGCCTTATGCCTTCAGAGGATCAGACTCAGTTGGGCACTTCGGCGGAGATGGTGTAAGTCAGGACGGCGGTGTTGGTGCCGTGTTCATCGCCGTTGACCTTGACTGCTACGACGACCAGGTCGTCCAGCCAGCTCTTGCCGGTCTGTCCGCAGGCTGCGGCCAGGTTGCCGGTGGTGTTGTTCGTGAGCGTTTCGGGCAGCAGGTCTATCGTCTGGCCGCCGGCGATGCGGAAGAATCCGGTCGGGGTGCCAGCATTGAACGAGCAGAAGGTGTTGTCCTGGACGTACATGTCGAAGGTGGCGTCGCCACTGCGCTGTACGTGCAGGTTCCAGCTGGAGTAGTTGCTGAACTTCTGCAGGATGAAGGTCTGGTAGCAGACGAAGTAGTTCTTTGAGCCGTCGATCAGTTCGCCATCATCATCGAACAGGATGGGCGGGTAGCTTTGAACGACCGGACCAGCGTTCTGGATGCTGACCATAGGATCCTGACTGTCATTCCAGGTGCTGGCGCGGGCGTAGTAAGTGCCAAGTGGCAGCCACTGCCTCTGGGAGTTCAACACACCACCGTCGGTGTCCGAATCAAGGAAATTACGGCCATAGACGCAGACGTACGGTTCTGTGCCCGAGCCGAGCAGTGACATGTCGAAGTCCAGCTCGGTGACGTCCAGGTGCAGCGCGACAGTCGGCGGGAGGATCAGGTTGACGTTCTGTTCAACCGATGCCGAAGACGTGCCAG
>CAYPKV010000011.1:0-29880 GCA_964411415.1 uncultured bacterium | reverse complement strand
GTTCACTGCCTGCTGGGCGACAACGGCGCGGGCAAAAGCACGATGATCAAGGTTCTGTCCGGAGTGCACAGACCGGACCGGGGTCAGGTGCTGCTGGACGGTGAAGAAGTCAGCTTCAACAGCCCGGCGGACGCCCTGGACCGGGGCATCGCGACCGTGCACCAGTACCTGTCGATACAGCCGCTCATGAGCGTCACCCGAAACTTCTTCCTGGGCCGTGAGCCGGTCAGGGGCTGGGGTCCGTTCCAGCGCCTTGACCTGAAGGCCGCTGATGAGATCGTGCAGCGTGAGATGGCCAGCATGGGCATCGACGTGCGCGACCCGAGCCAGCCGGTCGGGACGATGTCCGGCGGTGAGCGGCAATGCGTCGCCATCAGCCGCGCCATCTACTTCGGCGCCAGGGTGCTGATCCTGGATGAACCGACCAGTGCCCTGGGCGTGAAACAGGCAAGCACCGTACTCCGCTACATCGCCCGGGCCCGCAAACAGAACCTGGCGGTCATCTTCATAACCCACAACGTCCACCACGCCTACGCGGTAGGGGACACCTTCACAGTGTTCAAACGGGGTGCCAGTCTCGGCACCCACGCGCGCGATGCGATCAGCCGTGAACAGCTGCTCGACATGATGGCTGGCGGCCAGGACTTCCAGGAGTTCGAGAAGCAGCTGGCTGCTGAACTCGGGAACGACTGATGCAGCAGCGTCTGCCGGTCGCCCTCATCGGCGTTGGCCGCATGGGCAGGATCCATGCCAGCGCCATCGAACGCATCCCCAACCTGAGGGTCGTGCACGTAGCTGACATGAACCTGGCTGCTGCCCGGCAGGTCGCCGCGACGTTCGGCGCCCGGGCCGGCACCGTCGAAGACGCCATGGCAGACCGTGAAGTGCAGGCCATCCTGATCAGCACCCCCACCGCAACACACGAACAGCTCGTGCTGGCAGCGGTATCAGCCGGGAAACCGGTATTCGTTGAGAAACCACTCGCGCATGACCTCTCGGCCAGCGACCGTATTGTCGCAGCAGTCCGGGCGACCGGCACCCCCGTGCAGGTCGGTTTCCAGCGTCGCTACGACCCGGCCCACCAGGAAGCCCGCCGGCAGATCGATGCAGGTGAACTGGGCCGCATCGAAGGGTTCCGGGCGGTCAACCGCGATACGCGTCCACCGGCACTTGAGTTCCTGAAAGGCAGCGGTGGCATCTTCGTAGACCTGGGCATACATGACCTGGACAGCGCCCGCTTCTTCGTCGGTGAGGTCGTGGAGGTACACGCGATCGGCGGTGCGATAAGCGATCCCGGCCTTGCCGAACACGGACTGTTCGACACGGCTGTAGCCACACTGAAGTTCGCCGGCGGGGCCGTCGGCACGATCGAGTGTGCACTGAACAGTGCCTGGGGTTACGACATCCGCACAGAAGTGATCGGCAGCAGCGGGCGGGTGACCATCGACATGGACAGCCGGCATCTGTTGAAACGGTACGAGAGCCGGGGCGTCATCCAGGACCGGCCCCGGGACTTCTCACAGAGCTACTTCGAGGCTTACTCGAACGAACTCGAGGCGTTCGGGTTCAACATCCTGCATGGCAACGATGTGGCTCCGGACGTCGTTGATGGCCGTGAGTCGCTGCGGCTGGCGCTGGCGGCACAGAAGTCGCTGGAGACAGGCGAAACTGTCCGCATCCGCGACGTGCACTGAAGCAGGCTGAGTACGCCATGTTCGGACGGTAACAGGTGCGGTTCACAGCGCAACAGCGGATGAGAATCCTGCAGAAGCGCCTACAGTCAGGGTAAGTATGCACGGCTATCCTGCCGGCATGAAAAACTTCAGGAAAGTAATCACGATGTTCGCCCTCGTCACTTCCGCCCTCTTCGTACTGGCCGCCTGCCAGGGCACCAGAACACTTGAAAGCATCGAACTCGGCACGCTGAACGATGCAGGTGAGTTCGTAAGCGGCCCCATCGCCCTGCAGCCGGGTGACCGCCAGCAGCTGCACGTCCGCGCCAACTTCGACAACGGCACCGCCGATCCGGTACTCGTCCGGGTCGACTTTACGAGCAGCGACACTGACGTGATCGTCATGGACGGCTTCACTGCAGTCGCCCAGGAAGTTGCGCTCGCAGGTACCGCTGTAGTGACCGCAACCCATGATGGGCACGCGGACAGCATCATGATCACGGTCAGTCCGCTCGCACCAGCTGCCGAATAACAGACCGCGATTTCCCTGTATCAGTGAGCAGTGGTGGCCACCCGGGAAGGGAGTGGCCACCACTTCACATGTGCTCAGCCTTTGAGCGCTCCCACGGTGATCCCCCGCAGGAAGTACCGCTGGAACGCGAAGAACACGATCACGATGGGGATGGCGGCCAGGGTCGCACCAGCCATGTGAAGCCCGTAGAAGAGGGGTTCCTCATCCCGGATGAGCACCAGCCCGACCTGCAGGGTCCGCATGTCAGCCGAGCGGGTCGCTACCAGCGGCCACACGAACAGGTTCCACATGTTGACGAACGTGATGATGCCCAGGAATGCCATGCCCGGACGCACCATCGGCAGTACGATCTTCTGGAACACCTGCCACTCGTTGGCACCGTCCACCCGTGCCGAATCCAGCAGTTCCGACGGCAACGTCTGGATGAACTGCTTCATCAGGAACACACCGAACGGGGCAGCGAGCAGCGGCAGGATCAGCCCCTGATAAGTGTCAACCATGCCCAGGCGGGTAACGATTATGAACAGCGGCACCAGGATGGCTTCGCCGGGCAGCATGACCGCCATTATGTGAACCCAGAACAGCGGCTTCTGCCCGCGGAACGGCAGTTTCGCGAACGCGTAACCGGCCATGCTGGCCGTCAGCACCGTGAACACGGTCACGACCACCGCCATGACCGTGGAGTTGGTTACCCACATGATGAAACCGGGTCGACGCAGAATCTCCTCGAAGTTCCGCAGCGTAGGCTCTGACGGGAACAGCTCAGGCGGGAACCGCACAGTGAGCGCCGCCGGTGTCAGGGCAGTGGTCACCATCCAGTACAGCGGGATGACCGTCATGAGCGCCAGAATCGTCACGATGGCGATGAACAGGAAAGCAGTCCAGTTGCGGGGACGCACCGGATGCTCCAGGTCCAGGAACAGTCGCCTCAGTCCGGGTCTGCTCATTCAGTACTCCACGTTCTGGCCGAGCCAGCGGAACTGAACCCAGGCAAGTACGAACGTGAACGCGAACAGCACCAGCGACTGAGCTGAGGCCAGACCCAGGTTGAACTGCTGGAACGCCGTCGTGTATATGCGGTAGACGAGTGTGATCGTCGCGAACTGTGGACCGCCCTGCGTCATGATGTAGACGCTTTCGAACACCTGGAAAGTGTTGATCGTGCCGGTCACCACGAGGTAAAGCAGCACAGGACGGATGAGCGGCACGATTATGTTCCGGAACATCGCACCCCTGGACGCGCCATCGAGGATGGCTACCTCGTACAGGTCACGTGGGATGCGCGCCAGCGCTGCCGACAGAAGCACAATGCTGGAGCCGCCACCCATGATGACCTGCATGCCGATCAGCGCAGGCAGGGCCGTGCGCGTGTTGCCAAGCCACGCGATGTTCTCCAGGCCGAACGTGTTCAGCATGGCGTTCAGCAGGCCAAACGTGGGGTTGAATATCCACAGCCATACGAGCGAGATGATCACGCCTGACGTCACAGTCGGCAGGTAGAAAGCGGACTTGAAGAACGTCTGCAGCCCCTTGCTGAGCGGATCGATCAGGTACGCGATGAGCAGCGCCTTGCCCAGCCACAGGATCACCACCGCCAGCGTGAATATGCTGGTGTTCCGCAGGGCGACAGCCATGAGCGGGTCCGTGAACACCCGCCGGAAATTATCGAAACCGACCCAGCTCATGCGGGTCGGCCGGTAATCCATGAACGCCAGCACGACAGCGAACAGCACCGGCAACAGGAAGAACACGAAGAAGACGCTGAACTGCGGCAGGATGAACGCGTACCCTGCGATGTTGATACGGCGGCGGCCAGCCCTTGCGAGGGCCGGCCGCCTGCCAGTTCGATTCACCTGCACCTTAAGTTCCGGCTCTTAACGGCCGAAAACCTCCCGGTTGGCGTTACGGACGAAGTCATCAAGCGCCTCCTGCGGCGTCGCTGTACCCGAAAGTGCCGCCTGAACCGCAGCCTTGAAGTAGTCGGTGGCACCACTCGTGTCCAGCGTGCGCGGACCGAAGTACGGGATTCCGTAACTGATCGCGTCCATGTAGGTCTCCACCTGCTCACGCACGTCCGTGTAGGCCTGAACGCTTTCGAAAGTCAGCAGCTCGTTGGAGCTCCTGCGCGCCGTAACGTAGAGCAGGTCTTCCAGCAGTGCGGTGTTCTCCGTGTTGGTGATGAAGCGCGCCAGTTCCATCGCCATCTCACGGCGGTAATCGTCACGCTGCCTGAACACGATGAAGCCGCCGCTGGTCTCATAAGCAACAGGCCCGGTCTCCGGGTCATGCGGGAACGGAGCCACGACGACATTGATGGGATCGGTTATCCGGCCCTCGCGCAGGTAACGGTCGATACGGCCGATCTCATAGATGCCGCCGTAACCCATCGCTGCCCGCCCCTGATGGAAGTTGTCGATAGTACCGTACACGTCCAGGGCCTCCCCACCACGCGGTGCAACGCCGTACTTCTCAACCAGGTCCACCAGGAACTGCAGGCCCCGGACGCCCTCTTCAGAGTTCAGGGCGAAGCCGGTCATGTCGTCGTTGATGTAGCTGGCACCGAAGCGGTAAATCCAGGCCATGCTGTTCTCGACGTCCTGAGCGGCAACCGTGATGGCATGCACCTGGGTGCCGTCGTCGCGGGTGAAAGTGAGCTGCTCAGCAGCCTCGAGGAACTCCTCCAATGTCCAGTGGCGACCAGGGCCATCGGGCAGCGGCACGCCACGCTCAGCGAATATCGCCGGGTTCAGCAGCAGGGTAGAGCCCATCCCGTTGTTCGAGTTGTTCCAGGGCCAGATGTAGTAATGCCCGTCGATCAAGCCGTCGTTGAGGGCGTACTCAACGAAATCTTCCCGGTCGAAATCGGTCAGGTAATCATCGATCGGCTCGAGCAGGCCTTCACGGGCCCACTCGGGGTTGAAATCCAGGCTCCGCATCACGTCCGGCGGGTTGCCAGCGAACAGGGCAGTGTTGATCTTCTCCAGGTAACCGCTGTTAGGAACTACCTCCCATTCAACGGTGACGTTGGGATGCAGCTTCATGAACTCCTGGCTGATCCAGGCCGGGTACTCATCCCCGGTCGGAGACTGATCGGCCGGGAAGCCGGGCGGACGGATACGCCAAGGGTTGATCCACCACGTCAGGGTGATCTCCGGTGCGTCATCGTTCTGGGTGAAGCCGACCCCGGTCAGGCCGAACAGCAGGCCCGCGATGATGAGGTAACGGATGGCTTTCATATACGACCTCCTGGTACAACTGTTGAATCCATGACAATCCTACCGGATGGCGCCACCCGAACACGCCCCGGATTCGCCATGCCATGACAATGCCATGACACAGCGGTTTGCGCTTATCCTTGCAGCATGCAGAAGCCACTGGTGATCAGCTTCGACCTCGATGGAGTCCTCATCCAGAACCCGTTCGGCGGTGGAGTGTTCCCCTGGGTGCGCAACCACGTCCGCCCGGCAACGGCCCTCCAGGGCCTGGACGTCAGTGAACAGGACAACCTGATGAACAGAACCGTCAACGAAGAATGGGCAGCACGGATGCGTACCGGAGACTTCGCAGGCGCGTACGACTGGGACTCGATCCTGAACACGGCGAGTGCGAAGCTGGGCGGCCCTGCCGTACCGGATGTCGCCGGTCTCGTAGAACGGTTCTGCCTTCAAGAAGGGATGATCGCCCTGCTCCCCGGTGCGCTCGAAGGACTGGAGCTGCTCCGGGCCGCCGGTGCCACCATCCACGCCATCACGAACGGTTACCGACGCTTCCAGCTGCCGGTGCTGCAGGCCCTGGGCATCGACCACTACTTCAGCGAACTGGTAAGCCCGGAGCGCGTCGGCTCTGCCAAACCCCAGCCCGGCATATTCGAAGCCGTGCCCGACCTGCAGGTCCACGTCGGTGACACGCTCGTCCATGACATCCACGGTGCGAACCAGGCCGGAATCAGATCGATCTGGCTGAACCCGGAGTTGCCTGAAGGCCTGCGCGCCCGGCACCCGGACGGCCGGAACGGAACACCAGAACTGGACACACTGGTGGAAGCATCACTGGCCGCCAGCCCGTACACGCGACTGCACCCGGAAGTGACAGCCGACACTGCCCGGCCTGACTGGCTCGTGGCTGACGCCCTCGAGGCGGCCGAAACTGCACTCGCCTGGTGGAGCTCACAGCCCCAACCTGCCGGCTGAGCCACAGACCACGCCCGCAGGCCGGGGCATACTGGACTCACAGATGGACCGCAGGCCCAACGACTTCGCACTGATTGAGTCGATGCTGTTCGACGGCAGCCTGGCACGGCTGGAGCAGCACATGGCGCGCCTGCGTTCATCCGCACTGGCACTGGGCTTCACCTACGATGAAGCCCGCCTGACCGGCCTGCTGGAGCAGCTCACAGAGCAGTTACCCGCCGCCGGTGACAGTTACAAGGTCCGGGTCCTCCTCGAACGGGACGGAACCGCCTGGACCGAGGCTCAGCCACTGGGCCCGGAAGGCAGCTGCGACGTCATGTTCGCCTCCGCCAGGCTCTTCAGCAAAGATGGCCTGGCCCGGCACAAGACGACCCGCCGTGACCTGTTCGACCGCTACGGCAGACAGTTCGCTGCGCACAACCTGTACGACGTGATCTTCCTGAACGAAGCCGGCGAAGTCGCAGAAGCGAGCCGCAGCAACGTGTTCGTCGAGCTGGACGGTGAGCTGCTCACTCCGCCTGCTGACAGCGGCATCCTGGCCGGTGTGTACCGGAACTGGATCCTCGCGACCCGGGCTGACGCCAGGGAAGAACGCCTGCTCGACACTGACCTGATGGCAGCCGACGCGATATACCTGTGCAACTCCGTACGTGGCTGGCGGCGGGTGAACCTGCGGCCCGGCCGGCTCACACCCGACTGAACTCAGACGTCCGTACTGTGCTGACTGACGGCGACGAGCGGCGCCTGGGCGCTGCGCAGATCGAAGCCAGTGGGACGCTGGGCTACCCGCAGGTCGAACTCACTCACGATCGCGAACAGATGGTCGAACACGTCAGCCTGGATCTTCTCGAACACCACGAATCGCGTGTCGACCGTGAAGGCGTAAATCTCCAGCGGCAGGCCATCCGGCGTCGGTGCAAGCTGACGGATCGAGAACAGCAGGTCCTGACTTATGCGCGGGTCTGCCCGCAGGTAGTTCTCTATGTAAGCCCGGAAGGTACCGAGGTTGGTCAGTCGCCTGGCGTTGACAGGATCGTCAAGCGCCCCCTCGTGCTCGTCGTTCCAGCTGGTGATCTCAGCCTTCTTGCCGGCCAGGTAGTCCCTGAGCAGGCTGAAGCGCGACAGGTGAGCCACTTCCGCATCACTCAGGAAGCGGATGCTGTCCATGTCGATGAGGATGCTGCGCTTGATGCGTCTGCCGGTCTCGTACATCGACCGGTAGTTCTTGAAACTGTTCTTCAGGAACACGTGGGCCGGGATGACGGTGAACGTCTTGTCCCAGTTCTGTACCGTCACGGTGTTCAGGGCGACCTCGACCACGTCACCATCAGCCTGGAACGCCGGCATCTCGATCCAGTCACCTACCCGGATCAGGTCATTCGAGGTGAGCTGAGCACCAGCCACGAGCGAAAGGATGGTGTCCTGGAACACCAGCAGAAGTATCGCTGAGGCCGCACCTATGCCGGAGATGATGATCAGCGGGTCACGGTTCAGCAGCGAAGCAATGGCAGCGACCGCAGCCAGCACGTAGATGATGATGATCAGACCCTGCAGGTAGCTCTTGATGGGCCGTTCTTTGGCTTTGGGGTGTTTCTCGTACAGGTCGCCGAACGCGGTAACGGCTGAGGCGATGGCACCTGCGATGGCGAACGTGATGGCAGCTGTCAGCACCCGCTGCAGGAAATCTGTGAGACCTGCAGGCAGCAGCGGCAGGAGCGGCAGGCCGGCGCGGATGATGAGCAGCGGAACGGCCCGGCTCAGGCGCAGAAGGACCTTGCGGCCATAGAGGGCGTCATCCCACGTGTTGCTGGTGCGGCTGGCGATCCTGGTGATGATCGCGATCAGGTAGCGCCTGGTGATGACCTGGGCCAGCCAGGCGACGCCCAGCAGCGCCACTGCGATGAGAATCGTAGCGGGCAACGGGTTACCGGCGATCCAGGTCTGCAGCGAACCACCAACGGTCACTGCCAGGTTGCCCAGCGCCTGTTCGGCTTCATCCATGAATCGTCACCCTAACAGACAACGCCGGACAACGGGGCAGCGTGTGGGGTGATGACAACCGTCGGCTGTCACCACCCCGGGAGCTTCAGGCCTGCGAGCCTGACAGAAGCAGGCGGGCCAGTCTTTCGCCACCAACGAGCTCAGAGAGGTGAGCCAGCTGATTGTCCTCGTAAGCCTGGTTGAACACTGCGACATCAAGCGCAAGCACCTTACGGAACGCCGTGACAGTGAGGTCTGGATCAGCAGCGCCCTGGGCTACCTGTTCACCGTACTTGGCGATCAGGTCGATCATCGCGAGCGGGTAGCGGACCGGCAGTCCGATGCGGACATGGATCTCGCCGATCGTGAGCCGCTTGCGGGCGTACTCTTCGTCGTAGTCGCCGGTGAACAGTTCAGCGAACCACTGACCAGTCATAGAGTGCAGACGGTCGATGTTGGTGCTCTCGAGGTACTCACGGGTGTTCGGATGAGCCAGCAGCCGGTCATAGAAATCTTTGGTCAGTTCCGGCGCGATCTGCTCTGCGGCCGGCTTGATGGCCGCCAGTGCCGCCTTCTCCTCGGCAGTCACACCCATGAGGGTGATCAGTTCGGTCAGTATCTGCTGGTCTTTCACAGCCCAGCTGCTCCGGTCCATAGGTGCATTACTCAACGGTCAGCTCCACTTCCTGGCAACGTCACGGTCAGAGAATCTCGTCGATCTGGCGGGCAGCGTCGCGCGCTTCGAGGTTGATGAGGCCAACGTTCGCATCAGCCTGGGCTATGAGCACCAGCACGCCCTTGTCGCCGATCGCATACAGGAACACCTGACCGTTCGCGCTCTTCACGGTCGTCTCCTGCAGGGAGCCCAGTTCCAGGGTCGTGGAGATGCGCTTGCCGACACCGAGCGTAGCGGCGGCCATGGCAGCGACGCGGTTGGGATCGCCGGCCGTAAGCGAATGGCTGATCGCCAGACCATCCGTCGATGCGATCAGGACATCCCGGAGCTCTGAGATTGCAGACCTGAGTCCTGAGATGATGTTGTTGAGTTGGGTTTGCTTGTCCATGATTCTCCTTACTCCTTGGCAGATGGGGCGTCAGATTGTCAGTCGGTTGTGATGGTTGTGCATGATCGCCTGCTCCAGCTCAGGGCCCCTCTCTCTCAGAAATGAGGCCAAGCAGGTCGATCAGCACCTGAGCGGCACTCGCAGGCTGCGTCGCAACGAGACCGACTGCCTGGGAATGTTCGACGCCGAAGTAATCTGCGACTTCATCAGGCTGCCAGGCAGGCTGCAGGTCCTGATGAGTCACTCCGATGATGAATGGAACAGGGATGCGGCTGGTGATGAACTCCAGGATGTCCCTGGCCTTAGGAAAATCGACGGGACGCTGACCGTGCACGAGCAGCACGAGACCCAGGGCACCGTCGCTGAGGATCTCCCACATGAAATCGAAACGGTCCTGACCAGGTGTCCCGAACAGCTGGACGGGCACGCCATCAAGCTCCAGACTGCCGAAGTCCATCGCGACAGTCGTGGATGCCTTACCGATCTGCTCGGTCGCGACCTCGTCGGTATCGACTACTTCCGTGGTGGACAACGTCCGGACGAAAGTGGTCTTGCCAGCGGCGACTGGCCCTGCGATTACCAGTTTCAGTGGTTTCAACGGGAGTTCCTGCCAATCCGGGCCAGCGATCCGAGCAGACGCCTGAGCAGATGTGGCCGTTCACGCTCAGGCAATACGGGCGGTCTGTGCTGCGGGCTGACCTGCGCGTACGAGCGCCGGGGCACGAGACGGCCGGCATTACGCAGTTTGTAGAAGTGCAGCTGAACTTCTTCCACACTCAGGTTGAGTGCAGCGGACAGGTCGCTCGCACTGACACCCCGGTTCAGGTGGTCCTCGGCACGGATGAAGAACAGTTCGAGGTCACCAGGCAGGTGTTCATGAACAGGACCGGTCATCTGGAAGACGATGTCCGGATGAGGGAAGCGGCTCCGGTAATTCTCGAGCTCATCGATGATAGTCGCAGTGCTGAGCAGCAGCTGCTTGATAGGGAGGCGCAGTGACCTGCTGAGCAGATGCGTCTCGACGCTCTCGAACTCGAACTTCCCTTCCTCCAGCTCGAGCAGCTTCCGGAAGGCGTCGCGGACGAGCATCAAGTCCGTCACCTCGCGCGAATCCAGGAACAGGCCGACCAGGTTGTCGGCGTCCAGGTGCAGGTCGTACCTCGCCGCCCTGCCGGACCGTGGTTCGGTCACCATCTTGAGGTGTCCGGTGCGCCGTGCCAGCATGCCCAGAATCTCTGGTGCCGGCAGGTCGCTGAGACTACCGTAAATCGCCAATTGTGTGGCCCCGCTTAACTTCCAGTCTCACAAAACACCTCTGCAGCAACAGTTCCGTTCGGGTTCTGCTGGCGCCCCCGCTACCGAATCATCGAACGCCCTCACCAGACTCATCTTTCGCCCTCTTCGGGCGACAGCATCCGGCAAGGACACCTCAGGCTCTCATCCACTTCGTTCGGTGTCAACCGAGAAAGACACCGGGAAACCCAGATGAACGAAAAGTCACAGATCGTCGCCCCGGGCTCCTGCTGCGCGGCTGCCCGGGGCGGTAACCTGCATGAATATGCCGCACACCCTGCAGGACCTTAAGGAGAAAGCCGTGAGAACAGCAATCAGGATGATGATGCTGGCCGTGACAGGCCTGGCGGCCAGCGGAGCCGCCCAGGACTTCGTCTTCGTCAGCAACCGACTGCCAGCTGAACCGCCCGTCAGTGACTCTGGTCAGCTGATGCGGCAGAACGAACTGTTCCGCTATGAAGACGGTTCCGAGATCCGCCTCACCTTCACACCGAGTGACAACGAGTGGGACCCACAGCCTTCTCCCAGCGGCAGGTACGTGGCCTACTACGCCAACGACACCGTCGTGGACTGGGCTGCCGCTGAGTTGCCTGACACCTGGGATTGGTACCTGCGAATACTCGACCTTGAGTCGGGCCTGCTGCTCGAGGAGTGGCTGCTGCCCGATTCGGCTGGCTCGACCCGGATGGCGGGGGGTTTCCAGACAGCCTGGCTGCCTGATGAGAGCGGGCTCTACGCGCAGGTGATGGATGCCGGGCATGACGGCCTGATCGCCCGGTTCACCATCGGTTCGCCGACAGCGATGGCAGTGAGTCGGGGCACGGGCCTTCACCTCGACGCTGCCCGCGGCTGGCTGGCCACCGCGCTCGATGGCTACGCGACCGTCATCGACCCGTACAGCGGCAAACAGTACCCGCTGGTGCTGGGCGAACAGCTGGGCTGGCTCGGTGATCAGCTGGTCGTAGGCGGTGCAGGGCCACTGATGCTGATGGACCCGGTAACCGCTGAGCGGAACGTCCTGGACTCGAGCGCTGACTACTACCCGTTCTTCGCGGTCAGCCCAGCTGGAAGCCGCTACGTGTGGCTGAGCTACAGCCTGGACAGTACCGGCACGAGGCTCGTCGTGACAGACGGCAATTTTGCACCGGTTGCCAGCTGGCTGAGGGCTGATTACATCGAGAGTGCCCACTGGCTTGATGAGGGAACGCTGCTGCTGACCGGGATGCTCGCTGACACTATGGCGATCACCAGGCTGGACGTGAGCGAAGGATTCGAGACGGACGTCGTGGCCACACGTTCCGACAACCTCACGGTGCGGTTGCTGGGCCGGTAAGCATCCGCTTGACATGTCAATAGTTAAGACCTAAAGTGTGTGCATCGATCCGGGTGCCGGACTGTGGCACCGGCACCCGTTGGAGGCACTTACATGAGCATCACCGGACTTCACCACATCACCCTCATCGCTGAGGACGCGCAGCGCACCATCGATTTCTACACAGGCACGCTGGGCCTGCGCCTGGTAAAAACCACCGTCAACTTCGATGATCCAGGCAGTTATCACTTCTACTTCGGCGATGAGACCGGCAGCCCCGGCAGCATAATCACCTTCTTCATCATCCCCGGCGCCCGCCGTGGATCGAGCGGCATCGGCGGCACCCATCACTACGCCCTCACCGTCCACGACGGTGCCGCCCTGCGCAAGTGGAAGCGCTACCTGACTGACAGAGGCGTCCGTGTCAACGGCCCGCTCGACCGCGACTACTTCGAGTCGCTCTACTTCCGTGACCCTGACGGCACCGTCATCGAACTGGCCACCCGCGGCCCCGGCATGCTCATCGATGAACCTGCTGAAACGCTCGGCACCGCCACACTGACCCCGCCGGCAGAGAAGACCCGGGCCAACCGCGACCACGCACGCATCGAAGCCGACACGCATCCGGAACCTGTTCCCCGAATCACGAAGGACATGCAGCTGAGCAGCGGCATGCATCACATCTCAGCCATCAGCTCTGATGTTGAACGCACGAACAGCTTCCTGAGCGACGTCCTTGGTCTCAGGCTGGTCAAGCGCCAGGCCAACTTCGATTCCCCCGACTCAGCCCACTGGTACTGGGGCGTCGGTACCGGCGAGAGCGGCGGACTCATCACTTACTTCGACATGGATCCTGCCCGCACGCCACCGACCCGTATGGGTGCCGGTCAGACCCACCACTACGCGTTCAGCGTGCCAGGTGACGATGAACTGCTGGCGATGGGGGAGAAGCTGCGTCTCGCCGGCTACCGCACCTCACCCGTGATGGACCGCACCTACTTCAGGAGCATCTACTCCAACGATCCGGACGGACACATCGTCGAACTGGCAACTGCAACGCCAGGCTTCGCTGTCGACGAAGACCCTGCTGGCCTTGGGATGGAACTGAAACTGCCGGCCCAGATCGAACCACTCCGCGCGCAGATCATGACGCAGCTGCCTGACATCGAAATCC
Organism: uncultured bacterium; assembly: GCA_964411415.1. Classification (GTDB taxonomy): domain Bacteria; phylum Deinococcota; class Deinococci; order Deinococcales; family Trueperaceae; genus CALDPK01. The sequence continues at coordinate 16,662 of CAYPKV010000011.1, read as the reverse complement.
CGTCATGGCCGTACCACCTGGAGGAAAACTGATGACCGATCAACTGCATGAACCCATCATCCGCGCCGCCGTCGGCCGACCCCTGGGCGAAGCAGACACGGCCGTGGTGATGATCCACGGACGAGGCGACAGTGCCCAGGGCATCCTCGGCCTTGCACCGGCCCTGGGCACAACAGGTGTAAGTTTCGTCGCCCCCGAAGCAACCGGCCGCACCTGGTATCCACACTCGTTCCTCGCCGACATCGCCGATAACGAACCGTGGCTCAGCTCCGCACTTGCAGCCATCGCCGGCGTGCTCGACCAGGTGCAGGCAGCCGGAGTACCGGCAGAACGCACCGTACTGCTCGGCTTCTCGCAGGGAGCGTGCCTGACCGCTGAATTCGCAGCCCGCAACCCACAGCGCTACGGCGGCCTGGCCATCCTCTCTGGTGGCCTGATCGGCCCCGCTGGCACCGACCGCTCCTACTCCGGCTCCCTTGATGGCACGCCAGTGTTTCTGGGCTGCAGCGACATCGACTTCCACATCCCCGTAGACCGCGTCCATGAATCGGCAGAAGTGCTCGCACGGATGGGTGCAGACGTCACGAAGCGCATCTACCCGAACTTCTGACACGCCGTCAACCAGGACGAGATCGACCACGTGCAGGAGATGCTGGAGCAGTTGATGGAGTTGGACTGAACCGGTTCGACATGCGGAAGCTGGTTCTGCCCACCGTTAGCTGAGCCCATCAGGAGTCCACGTAGCTGATTGACATTCAGGTCAGTCAGCTACGCGACAGCACTGCGCCGGATCCTGCTCTCCTGCGGGTGTTCCGTACCTGCCGGGACAAACGTCCCTGCAACCGTCAGCGGGAACGTCCGATTCTTGGATAGAAAGCTCCAGGTTCGCTGGAAGCGCATACTGAAAGGCAGGTACAAATGTCCGACCAAGATGAGCCGCTCCAAGGAGCCACCGCCAACATCCCGGTGGCAGCAGCGGCCCAAAGCAGGCTGACCCCCGAGCTGGTCACCCTGGTGTTCGCATACATTGCCGCCGCAGCAGCCTGGCTGCTGTTCGGCACTGGCATAGGCGAGTACCTGGGCATCAAGTTCGTGGCACCGGAGGTCGACTCCGTGCCCTGGCTCTCGTTCGGCCGGCTCAGACCGGTCCATACCAACGCCGTGTTCTGGGGCTGGGGTTCACTCGCCACCCTGGGACTGGCACTCTACATCGTCCCCAGAACGAGTCAACGCCCGCTCTACAGCATCCGCAACGCCTGGATAACCTTCTGGATCCTCAACATCGGCACGCTGCTGGGCGTCCTGGCACTCATGGCCGGCATCAACAACAGCGGGCAGGAGTACCGCGAGTTCGTCTGGCCGGTCATGGCACTCTACGCCTCAGGCGTGGTGCTCATGTTCCACAACCTGTACATGACCATCGCCCGCCGCGCAACAGAAGACATCTACATCAGCAACTGGTACATCATGGCCGCCATCGGCTGGACCATCGTGGTCATACTCATCGGCTACCTTCCCTGGTACCAGCAGGACGGCATCAGCCAGACAGTGATCCAGGGCTACTACATGCACATGGGCGTCGGCATGTGGTTCACGCCCCTCGCCCTGGGCATCACCTACTACTCACTGCCCGCACTGCTCAACAAACCGATCTACTCCTACTCGCTTGGCGTGCTGGCCTTCTGGACGCACATGGTGTTCTACACGCTCATCGGCTCGCACCACTTCATCTTCAGCCCCATCCCCTGGTGGCTGCAGACCATCGGCATCGTCTTCAGCTTCGGAATGGTCATCACCCTGGCCGCCGGCACCGGCAACTTCCTCATGACCATGCGCGGCAGCGGCCGCACCATCAGGCGCAGCTACAGCCTGCCCTTCATCCTGGTCGGCACCATCTGCTACTTCGTGTTCAGCTTCCAGGGCTCACTCGAAGCCCTGCGCTCACTCAACGAGGTATGGCACTTCACCAACTTCACCGTCGCGCACTCGCACCAGACAATGTACGGCTTCGTCGCCTTCCTCATCTGGGGAGCGGTCTACGGACTGCTGCCACGCATAACCGGTCACGCCCCCAACCGCGTCTGGGTGGGCACCCACTTCTGGTTCGCACTCGTAGGCATGTTCGTTTACACGACACCACTCATGATCGGCGGCACCCAGCAGGGCCTCAGCTGGCTGGCAGGTAACGCCTTCATGGACTCCGTCAACCTCATGGCTACCCACTGGCTGTGGCGCGCCATCGGCGGGAGCCTGATGTTCCTGTCACACGTCGTGTTCGCCTGGAACATGTACCGCATGCGCCCGCGGCGGGCAGCCAGCACCGCCAGCGCCGGCAGCAGTTACGCCGAGGCCGCGGCATGAAACTGGACTACCACAAGAACCACAGGCTGCTCATCAGCATGATCGTGCTCGGGTTCATCGCACTGTCACTCACCATCGCCGTGTTCCCGGCATTGTGGGTCCAGCGCAACAACCAGCCTCTCGAAGGAGCCGTGCCGTTCACCGAACAGGAGCTGGCCGGCCTGCAAGTCTACGTGGCGGAAGGCTGCATGGGCTGCCACACCCAGCAGGTCAGGCCACTCGATCAGGACATGCCTTACGGACGCCCCTCCACACCAGGCGACTGGGCCGGTGCAAGCCAGCTCGACTGGCTGCGCACCACACCAGCCATGCTGGGCACGCAGCGCACCGGGCCCGACCTGTCCAACGTCGGCACCCGCCAGCCCAGCGAGGTCTGGCAGTACATGCACCTGTACAACCCGCGTTCAGTCGTACCCGGCAGCGTGATGCCCAGCTACCCGTGGCTGTTCGAGGTCAAGGCCGAAGCCGGTGACGATGACTTCGTCGTACCACTGCCCGGGTCGCACGCACCAGCTGAAGGTGTGGTGGTACCTAACGAACGCGGCCAGGCACTCGTTGCATACATGCTGGCGCTCAAGCAGGTGCCCCTTGACATCACCGCTTCGGCGCACGTCAGCCACGGCACGGCCAGCCCGACCCAGGTGAGTGACCCCGGCCTGCCGGACGGCGCGCAACTGTACAGTGCCAACTGCGCCAGCTGCCATCAGGCCAGCGGTCAGGGCCTGCCCGGCGCCTTCCCACCCCTGGCCGGCAACGCAGTGGTGCTCGATGACGACGCCACCGAACACATCCACACCACCCTGTTCGGCCTGCAGGGCAAGGTGATCGACGGAACCGAGTATGCCTCGCCGATGCCTGCCTTCAGCTTCCTCAGCGACGCAGAGATCGCCGCGATCATCAACCACGAACGCAGCAGCTGGGGCAACGACGCACCGCTTGTTACCGAAGCTGAAGTGACCGCGGTGAGGGAGGCCGGCGAATGAACGCCGCAGATTTCGCAACTTCGATGGAAGGTCACTACACCACCCATCAGGTGGGCTGGCTCGACTACGTGCTCATAATCGTGTCCACCATCGCGGTGCTGATAAGCATCTGGTACACCTTCCGCTACCTGATTCCAACGGGCCGGCAGGAACCGCCGCGCATCATGCGGCAGGTACTCGACGACGCGGCGGAGCCGGAATCATGAGCGACCGCCCACGCAACCACGTGTTCGTCTACCTGGACGACCAGCCCGAACCGATCGCCGATTACGCACCACCGCTCCGCTTCGACCTGGACACCACCGGCCTGGCCGACGGTGAGCACGAACTCCGCATCGAGGCTTACGACGCGCACGGCCACATGGGCGTCAGGCACGTGCCGTTCACGGTGCGCAACGGTCCCGGCATCGCTGTGCAAGGCATAACCAACAACGACGTGCTGGAAGGCACGATCCCCGTTCTGGTCAACTCCTACGGTGGTGCCAACGAACCGAACTGGGAACCCTCACGCGCCGAGACGCCCGCACCGATCCCCACCTGGATCTGGGTGCTGGTCATCGGCATGGTCGCCTGGGGCACCTTCTACTTTGTGGGGCAGTGGAGTCCCACGGGCAGCTTCGCAGAATCACCCACTTTCCAGCCGCTGGTTGACAGGGCGCCCGATCCGGTGGCACCTGTGGTCGATACCAGCGAACAGGACGCCCGTGAAGGCGCGCTGCTCTACTCGAACCTCTGCTCCAGCTGCCACATGGCTGACGGCATGGGCGTGTCCGGTCTGTTCCCGCCGTTGGCGGGCGACCCGGTTGTGCTGGATCCTGATGGTGATCAGCACATCCGTATCGTGTTGAACGGGGCCCAGGGCAGTACCATCGGTGGGGTTGAGTACACGCTGACCATGCCGGCCTTCGGCAGTCAGCTGAGTGACCGGGAAGTGGCTCAGGTGGTTAATCATGAGCGCAGCAGTTGGGGTAACGACTCCCCGGCGGTCACGGAAGCTGATGTGACGCGGGTGCGATCCGGCAACTGAGGTTTGCAGATCTGTGCTGGGCCTTACAGGGTCCGTGTCGGTGGCAGTCACTTGGGCTGCCACCACTGTTTTTTCGGGCAGGACGACCGTTGGCACCGGACGCGCCAGGTCGGCACGGCACTCACAGGTAGCCGCTTGACAAGCGACAGGCTGCCCGCTATTCTTTCATTCACAAAACGAAGTAATGAGGAGCCGGAGTATGCCCAGATTCGGGACAAGTGCCGCGATGGCCCGCGAGAACATCCGGGCGATCAACACCAAAGCGCTCCTGGACGCGATCCACAAGATCGGCCAGGTGTCCCGGACAGAACTGGCCGGAATAGTCGGCTTGAGTCAGGCTGCCGTCACCGAGATCACAGCTGCCCTCATGGGACACGGCATCATCTTCGAGGCCCGTGAAGGAGTCAGTACCGGAGTTGGCCGCAAGCCGATCATGCTGCAGATCAACTACGCCTCAGCCAACGTTTTGGGCGTCAAAGTAGCCAACCATGCCATCACCAGCGTGCTCACCACACTTGACACTGAGGTGCTGGCCACCCGTACCGCGCCGCTTCAACAACACGATCCAGAGAGCGTCCTGACTGCCATAAAAGACTCAGTACAGCAGCTGAGTGGCGACAGACCACTCGTCGGAGCCGCCGTGACGCTCCCCGGTATCGTCGATTCGGTAACGGCGCGCGTCCACTCGCCACTGCTGGGCTGGGCCGATGCACCCTTCAGCCAGCTGCTGCAGGAACGCCTCGGCCTGCCAGTCGTCCTGGACAACGATGTCAATGCACTCGCGGCAGCCGAAGCCAGCTTCGGCGCCGGACGCGAACACGAGAGCTTCCTGGTAGTGACGCTGGGACGCGGGGTCGGCCTCGGCATGATCATCAACCGCCAGCTGTACCGCGGCAGCTTCGGAGGAGCCGGCGAACTGGGCCACGTGACCCTGGACCCGGATGGTCCCGCCTGCAACTGCGGCCGCCGCGGCTGTGTCGAGGCCTACCTGTCAGATGCCGCCCTGCTCCGGGCGATCACCGAGGTCCGACCAGCAATCGCCGACCTGCAACAGGCAAGTGCAGCTGCACAAGGCGGTGACAGCCGGGTTCAGGAAGTTTTCGACAGGGCAGGGGACATCCTCGGCCGCTGCCTCGCCATGCTGGTCAACATCTTCGCTCCAACCCTCATCCTGCTGGCCGGCGAAGGCATGCGCTCAGCCGCTCAGCTCATGCCGGCTGCCCGCGAATCACTCGCCCGCCACAGCTTCGCCCACCTGGGCGAGCTGGCAGACCTGCGCGTCGAAGCCTGGGGCGACGACGCCTGGGCCCGTGGTGCAGCCGGACTGGCGGCCGCCAACTACCTGGAACACGTCGCAAGCGACATCGGTCAGACCGTCAGGCAACGGCGCGAACCGAGACCGGCACGAGGAGGTGACTGAGCCCGTCAACCGTGAGCAGTACGGCACCCAACCCAAGCAGCAACAGCTTCGACCCACAAACAAGGAGCAGAAATGAAGAAACTGATGCGCACCACACTTGCAGCCCTGGCACTCACCGCAGCGGCGGCCCAGGCCCAGACCCTCTCGTTCCTGACCTTCACACCCGGCAATGAGCACTTAGAAGCGCTCGAAGACCTGATCGCCGACTTCGAAGCCACCCATGACGGGATCACTATCGACTACACCTTCGTGCCCTACGGCGACTATTTCGTTCGCCTGCAGACCGATTTCGCCGCCGGCAACCCACCGGACGTTTTCGAACTCAACTTCGAGAACTTCGCGACCTTCGCTTCACGTGGCACGCTGCTGAACCTGGACCAGTACCTGGACCAGGCGAAGCGTGACTTCTTCTACGGCGCCGCACTCGATGCGTTCGCGTGGGAGGGCGCCCAGTACGCACTGCCGATCAGCTTCTCGACCGTCGTTATGTTCTACAACGCCGACATGTTCGACGCTGCTGGCCTGGAGCACCCCAACGACAACTGGACCTGGGCCGACGTCGAAGCTGCCGCGGTTGTCCTCACCGACGCCGACAACCGCATCTGGGGCTACTCGCAGCCCCTGCAGTTCTTCGAGTTCTACAAGACCGCAGCCCAGGCTGGCGGCGGGCTCGTGGTCGAACCGGGCAACATCCAGATCGACACTCCCGAGAACCGCCGCGCCCTGCAGCGCCTGGTGGACAACACCCGCACCCTGGGCATCACCCCGACCCTGGAACAAATGAGCGGCATGGGCGACACGGACCTGTTCGTGGCCGGCCAGCTCGGCATGATCGTCACCGGCATCTGGATGTTCGACCACTTCATCCAGAACGCCCCGTTCAACTGGGACATCGTGGTCGAACCGGGTGACGCCCGCCAGGCCACCCACTTCTTCTCGAACGCCGCCGCGGTCTCAAGCACCACCGATCATCCCGAGGCCGCCTTCGCCTGGGTCGAGTACCTGGCCGCCAACCAGAAGACCGTCGAGACCCGCATCGCCCGCAGCTGGGAACTGCCAGCCCTCTCACTCGACCAGGCCGAAGCCCTGGCGCCGTACCTGAGCCAGCCGGTGCCCGACAACCGCGAGGCTGTCTTCGCATCGCTGGAGTTCGCCGTGACCCCGCCGGTCGTGGAGAACCAGCCTGAACTGCAGGACATCATCGACACCGAGCTCGAGGCCGCACTGCTGGGCCTGAAGAGCGTCGAACAGGCCCTGGCTGACGCCCAGCGGCGCGTCGAAGAACTGATGCGCTGAGGTCACGGGTGATCGAACACGCACCACTCGGGATCGAGGATCCTTACCGCCCCGCTGCGACCGAGCGCTTCCCGCGCCGGCCGCAGCCCGGCGATACCGTCCAGATCGGGTTCCGTACCCACCCAGGCGTCGAGAGCGCCTGGGTGGAACTGAGCGACACCGCCGGCAGTCGCCGGATCGGGGCCCATCAGCTGGCTGCCGGCAGCTGGCTGGCGGGTCTGGGCGAGGTCAGCACCGGCCCGGTCAGCTACAGCATCCACGCGGGCACGGAGTCAGCCGGACCGTTCGCGTTCGAGGTCGGCCGGCGCGTCCGCGTGACCGGGGTCCTGGCCGCCCGGCAGGAGCAAGACGGGGCCCGACTGCTGCTGGGCCTGGACGACGGCAGCAGCGCACTGCTGGAAGTCGCTGCCAGCGGCCCAGGCAGTATCTCTCTGCAACTGCAGGTCACCGGCTTCGAAGCTTTCACGGGCAGTGACCGGCAGTTCAGCGTCGCCAGGCTCGGCCTTATGCTCGACGGTCTGACGCTCAGCGTCCAGCGTGCCGGTGCCGCGGGGCCCCAGCTGCGCCAGCCGCTCGGGCTCAGCTGGACCCGCTTCGAGGACGGCAGCGTCAGCAACGTCAACGTTCCGCTCAACTGGACTGACGGTGAGCAGCTGTACGGCTTGGGTGAACGCTTCGGCCGGCCGGGCCTGCGCGGCCAGACGCTGGACACCCGCGTGTACGAGGAGTACAAGGAACAGGGCGACCGCACCTACCTGCCGGTTCCCATGTTCCTGAGCACGGCCGCGTGGGGACTGTGGCTGGAAGAAGACGAGCCGGCCCTGTTCGAGTTCGGCGACGTGACCGGACGGGCAACGGTCGACATGCTGCCCCGCAGCGGCCAGGTGCTGAAGTTCCACCTGCTGCTGGCCGACACGCCGTACGGCGTCACGCGCCTGTTCACCGGCCTGACCGGGCAGATCGCCGTCCCGCCAGCCTGGGCTTTCGGCCCCTGGATGTCGGCGAACACCTGGAACAGCCAGGCCAAAGCCGAGGAGGCTCTGGAGCGCACCCTGCAGGAGGACGTGCCCGCCACCGCCCTGGTGGTCGAAGCCTGGAGCGACGAGGCCACGTTCTATATATTCAACGACGCCGAGTACGAACCTCGTGCAGGCTCTTTCGCGCCACAACTGGCTGATTTCACGTTCAAGGGCCGCTGGCCCGACCCCAAAGGCTTCATCGACCGCTGCCACCGGCACGGCATCAGGGTGATCCTGTGGCAGATCCCCGTGCTCAAAGACACCGGCGGGGAGAACGAACAGCACCAGAGCGACCGCAGGTTCGCGATCGACAACGGCCTGGTGATCCGCAACCCTGACGGCACGCCCTACCGCAACAAGGGCTGGTGGTTCACTGACGCCGAGATCATCGACTTCACCAACCCAGCCGCCCGCGACTGGTGGTTCAGCAAACGCCAGTACCTGTTCAGCGAACTCGGCATCGACGGCATGAAGACCGACGGTGGCGAGCACCTGTGGGGCAGCGGGCTGACCGCCCATGACGGTCAAAAGGGCGCAAGCCTCGTCAACACCTACGCCCGCGAGTACTCGCGCGCCTATCATGACTTCGTGCAGGCCGGCACCGGCGGCGACGGCCTCATCTTCTCGCGGGCCGGTTACACCGGCGCCCAGACCAGCCCGGCCCACTGGGCTGGTGACGAAAACAGCACCTGGGAGGCCTACCGGGCCTCGATAAGAGCCGGACTCACCGCCGGCATCGCCGGCATATCGGTGTGGGGCTGGGACCTGGGTGGTTTCAGCGGCGAGGTGCCCACCCACGAGCTGTACCTGCGCGGGACCGCCATGGCGGCACTGTGCCCCGTCATGCAGTACCACTCGGAATCGCACGGCTCGCAGGACAACCGCGAGCGCACCCCCTGGAACATCGCCGAACGCACCGGCGAAGCCCAGGTGCTGGACCTGTACCGCGAGTTCGCGAAGCTGCGCATGCGACTGATCGACTGGCTGCATGGCGAGACGGCGGCACTGGCCGAGATTGAGCTTCCGCTCATGCGCGCTGCCTGGCTTGAGTTTCCACAGGAGCACGACCGTCTGGTGCACGACACCTACGCCTACATGCTGGGCCGCGACCTTCTGGTCGCGCCGGTGGTGGAGAAATCGCAGCAGGTCCGCCCGGTGCTACTTCCAACAGGTGAGTGGCTGGACGCCTGGAGCGGTGAGCGGTTCACTGGCGGTGGCACAGTCTACGTGCCCGTGCCGCTCTCGCGCATCCCGGCGTTCATCCGGGCCGACAGTCCGCGGGCGGGGCAGCTGCTGGAAGCGTTCAGGGGCTGATGGAGGCGAGCGGCCATGTATGAGAAGGGCTGGCAGCGTTACCTGATCCTGGCCCTCTTCATCGGGCCCAGCCTGCTCGGCCTGACAGTGTTCGTGCTCATACCCATCGTCACCTCACTGGTGCTGTCGTTCACCAGCTGGGACCTGCTCACCCCGCCCCGCTTCGTGGCGCTGGACAACTACCGGCGCCTGCTGAACGACGACGAGTTCTGGCGCACCCTGGGCAACACCGCGAAGTTCCTGCTGGGATACGTGCCGCTGGTGATGCTGTGCGGCCTGACCGCAGCAATCGCGCTCAACCAGCGGGTGACGGGTCGCTCAGTCTTCCGGACCGTCTACTTCATCCCGGTGGTCACCTCGTGGGTGGCGGTCTCGCTGCTGTGGATGTGGCTGTACAACCCGGTGTTTGGCCTGGTGAACAACGCCCTGGGCGTGGTCGGCATCAAGGGGCCAGGCTGGCTGTTCGACGTGAACTGGGCGATGCCGGCGGTAATCCTGACCAGCGTCTGGAAGGACACCGGTTTCCTGATGGTCATCCTGCTGGCCGGCCTGCAGGGCATCCCGTCCGAGTATCACGAGGCCGCCAGCATCGACGGGGCGACCGGCTGGCAGCAGATCCGCCACATCACCATCCCGCTGCTCATGCCGGCGCTGTACTTCGCGCTGATGATCAGCCTCATCAACTCGTTCCAGGTGTTCGACCAGGTGTACGTCATGACCGGCGGTGGTCCTGCCGGCGCGACACAGGTGCTGATGGAACGCATCGTCTCGAACGCCTTCAGTTACAACCGCATGGGCTACGCCGCCGCGATGTCGTGGGTGCTGTTCCTGTTCATCTTCGTCACCAGCTGGGGCATGACCCGGTTGCGCGCCAGGATCAGCCCGTGAGGGCCGGCCGTATCGCGCTGTTCGTGGCGCTGCTGCTGGGCGCGGTGTTCACGCTGACGCCGTTCGTGTGGATGATCTCCACCTCGCTCAAACCCAGCAACCAGGTACTGAGCCTGCCGCCGCAGTTCGTGCCACAGGACCCGTCGCTCGACGCATATCGCACCATATTCAGGCGTTTCCCGATGGCCCGGGTCATGGCCAACTCAGCCGGTGTGGCGGTGCTGAGCACGCTGGGTCAGCTGGTCATGTGCGCCATGGCAGGCTACGCCTTCGCCCGTTTCCGTTTCCGCGGCCGGGACACGCTGTTCCTGCTCTACCTGCTCACGCTCATGGTGCCGTTCGTGGTCACGATCATCCCGCTGTTCGTGGTGGTCAAGAACCTGGGCTGGACCAACCACTACGCCGGCCTGATAGTGCCAGGCATGTTCAGCGCCTTCGGCACGTTCCTGATGCGGCAGTTCTTCCAGGGCATCCCAGTGGAGCTCGAGGAAGCCGCCACCATCGACGGTGCCGGCACGATCCGGACGTTCTTCACCATCATCGCGCCGCTGTCTGGGCCGCCGCTCGCGACGCTGGGCCTGCTGTCGTTCATGGGCTCCTGGAACAACTTCCTGTGGCCACTGCTCATCATCAACGACCGCAACCTGATGACGCTGCCGGTCGCACTTTCCGCGCTGCAGGGCATCTACCCGGGTCAGACGCAGTGGAACCTGATCATGGCCGGCGCGGTCGTGGCCGTGATCCCCATAGTCATCGTGTTCCTGTTCGCTCAGCGCTGGTTCATCGAGGGGGTGGCTTCATCCGGACTCAAAGGCTGACAGACCTGATCAGATTGGACGTGGACCTCATCCTGGCGGCCCAGACGCCCGAAGGGGCGTTCCCGGCCAGCAAGGACTTCAGCCAGTACAACCACTGCTGGCTGCGGGACGGTTCGTTCATCGCTTACGCGCTGGACCGTGCGGGACAAATTGAGGCTGCCGCGCGGTTCCATGACTGGGTGGCCAGGGCGATCAATCGGCACGCAGACCTCATCGGCGATCTGCTCGCTTCTGACGGTCTGCCAGACGCTGACCGGATGCTGCCCGCCCGTTTCGCCCTGGACGGTGGCATCGCGGAGGACGACTGGCCCAACTTCCAGATGGACGGTTACGGGCAGTGGTTGTGGGCTGTTGCTGAGCACATCTCCCGCGGAGGTACTTTCCCTGATGTTCGCGCGGTCTCACTGGTGGCGCGCTACGTGGCGCGCTTCTGGCAGACGCCCTGTTACGACGCCTGGGAGGAGGGCCGCACGCAGTTGCATACTTCGACGCTGATCAGCTGCTGGTCCGGGCTGCAGTCGGCGGCCAGACTGTTGGACGATCCGAGGTTCGCCGAAGTGGCGGATTCAATCCGAGCTTTCGTGTTGGCGAACTGTGTGCGGGACGGTCACCTGGTCAAGCAGGTAGGCTCCGAAGCCGTCGACGCTTCACTGTTGTGGGCAGTCGAACCGTTCGGCTTCGCGACTGGCGAACTGGCAGCGCAGACGCTCGAAACCGTGCGACGCGACCTGCTGGAAGACGGTGGCGTTATCCGCTACCGGGCCGACACCTACTACGGCGGTGGCGCCTGGCTGCTGCTAACCGCCTGGCTTGGCTGGGTCGAAGCCCGTGCAGGCGACGCGGAATCGGCCTCTCAGCGCTGGCGGTGGGTGCAGGGCCAGCGGCACCCGGACGGTGCGTTGCCGGAACAGGTAACGGTCGGCCGCACACATGACTGGTTCCTGGAATGGTGGCGGGCCAATTGGGGTGAGTCAGCCTCGCCGCTCGTGTGGAGTCACGCTATGACTGTTGTGCTGGGTTGTGAGCTGCTGGAGGGCATTTATTAGTCGACGCGCTTGCTGCGTCGATTGGTCAGGCGAGTCCTCTGGGACCGTGTGCACGTGATACTACCCATTGCCAGGATTCGCTGCGCCGCACAATGTTGTCGTGAAAGTTGGATGGTCGTGTGGTACTCGGACACTGATTCGCGGACGGAGTTCGCGCACAGACTCTGAGTATTGGCACAGAGGTTGTGGGTCGGGTTCATACATGATCGACAAACGACCGTTTTCCGGACGGCGGAGGGCAGAGTGAGGTTTCCAGCGGCATAGTGGGTGCCTGTATACTTCGTTCGTGGCGATGGTGTCCGCCGTAACCGCCCGGCGCTGGCTGATGACACCTGGTTCCTGAGCGCTGGGAGGCTTTATGGCGATTCTTGCACTCATGTTCGGTGGTGCACTTGGCACTCTGGTTCGCTACTTGGTTGGTTTGGCGTCGCAGGCTTTGTTTCCGGCCTATTTGCCGTTGGGAACGGTCATTGTCAATGTGCTCGGTTGTTTTCTGATTGCGCTGCTTACTGGTTTGCGGCAGCTTGATGTTGTGCCGCCCGTTTGGCATCTGATGCTTGGAACGGGCTTTTTGGGGGCGTTCACCACCTTTAGTACCTTTGCCTTGGAGAGTCATGCTCTGGGTCAGGAGGGTCCTTGGAGTCGTGCGGCTCTTTATGTGTTCGCTAATCTTGCGCTGGGTTATTTTGCGTTCGTCCTTGGGCGTGCAACTGCTTTGCGTTTCGGTACAGGGATGGCTTGACCGCCTGGTAGAGCCGCGTGGGTTGGTGTCAACAGCTGGGCGCGTAGCCGTGTCTGCGTCTGATCGATAGTCAATTGGTTGGTTTGCCTGGATTTGCGGCTGTGTTACCCTCTTTTTTGGGTGCGGCCGGCTTGGTCGCAGGTTTTTGGGTTGGTCGGGCCGCCTTCCTCTTCAATTCGATTTGGAGGGAAGGCTTTTGTTTTCCAGTATTGTCGTTTGTCCTGATTTCTATCTTCCGTTGTTGTCGGTTGTGCGCTGCGGGGAAGCTGGCTGCTGCGGATTTCTCGTGTCCTCAGGTCAGGGGCCGGTTGCATGAGCTTGGTTCTTCTGCTGGTTACTGCGCTGTTGGGTCCGTTGCTGTATTGGGTGTTGACTGCTTCGGGTAGTCGTTTCAGTGGTGTTGTTGCGGTCGCGTTGCCTGTTGGTCTGTTCGCTGGGTTCCTGTCGCTGGTGCGCCAGGTCGTGGGTGGAGAGGCTGTCCATGAACTGGTGTCGTGGGCGCCGTCCCTGGGAGTAACGCTGGATCTTTGGCTTGGTGGTTTCTCGCTTTTGTTCACGCTGCTGATCACGGGTATCGGTTCGCTGGTGACTGTGTACGCTTCGTCGTACTTTGCGGACAGGCCGGCGCGGACCAAATCGCGGTTCCTGCTGCTCATTCAGTTGTTCATGGCAGCGATGTTGGGGACGGTGCTTTCTGACAATCTGATTTCACTGTTCCTGTTCTGGGAGTGGACGAGCCTGATGTCGTTCCTGCTGATTGGGTTTGAGCGGCACAGTGGAACTGCTCGTGCGGCTGCCTGGCAGTCACTGCTCATTACTGCTGGTGGCGGACTTGCCCTGTTTGCGGGAATGTTGCTGTTGGGCCTGGATATGGGTACGTTCTCTGTTTCGGAGATTGTTTCGCGTCCTGTGGATGTTGCTGCTGCACCGCACCTGGCTGCGATCATTCCGCTGCTTCTGCTGGGGGCTTTCACGAAGTCAGCTCAGGTTCCGTTTCATTTTTGGTTGCCTCAGGCGATGGCTGCTCCGACGCCGGCTTCGGCGTTCTTGCATTCAGCGACGATGGTGAAGCTCGGGGTTTACCTGGTTGCCCGGTTGGCTGGTGCGTTCGAGCTGGTGCCGGCTTATGGGGTCGTTCTGATGGGTGCGGGTTTACTGACCGCGGTTGTGGCGGCTGTGAATCTGTTGCGTTCTGTTGCTGTGAAGGAACTTCTTGCGCATTCGACGGTGGCGTCACTGGGGTTGCTGGTGCTGTTGGCGGGTGTCGGTGGTGAAGCGGGGATGCTGGCGCTGGTGCTGTTTCTGCTGGCGCATGCTTTGTATAAGGCTGCGTTGTTCTTCGTTGCCGGGGGTGTCATCAGTGCCACGGGTGAAACGAGGTTGGACCGGCTGAGTGGGTTGGGATCGGCTCTGCCGTTGACTGCAGTCGCGGCGTTGGTTGCCGGGTTATCGATGGCTGGTTTGCCGCCTTTGTTCGGGTTCGTTGCTAAAGAGTACCTGTTGGAGTCGCTGCTGGGCAGCGCGGGTGGCTGGCTGGCAATCGTGGGGACTGTGCTGGTGAGCACTGTGCTGGTGGCTGCTGCTTACCTGGTGGGGGTGAGGCCGTTCCGAAACTGGGCTGCTGCGAGTGCGGTGCGGGTGGAGCGGGAAGCGGGGGGTATGGCGTGGCCGCCGTTGGTGCTTGCCCTTGCAGGCGTTCTGCTTGGAGTGTTGGCTGCCTGGCCTGCGCAGGGCCTGATTGGTGCTGCGGCCTCAAGCCTGGCTGGTGTTCCGGTGAGCGGCGGTGTTTCGCTGTGGCACGGGTTTACGCCTGCTTTGGGGTTGAGTGTCCTTGCGCTGCTGGGTGGTGCTCTGCTGGTCTGGCGGTGGCAGGTTGTTGCCGCGGGGGCCGGTAAGTGGCGTGTGCCGGCGGTGTTGACTGCTGAACGCTGGTATCAGGGTGCCCTTGATGGGGTGCTGGCGTTGGCGGGTTGGAGTACGCGGGTGCTGCAGAACGGCGATCAGCGGCGTTATACGCTCACGGTGCTGCTGGCGGTGCTGGGCATTTGCCTGTTCGCGTTGTTGCGCGCTGGATCCCTGCAGGTTCCGCTTGACTTGGGTGAGGTTTCCTTTACGGCCGTAGGGCTGCTGTTGCTTATGGTTGTGGGCAGTCTCGCTGCTACGGGTTCGTTGTCGCTTGTGGTTGCACTGATTGGTGTCGGTGTGGTCGGTTACTCCTCAGCGTTGCTGTTCCTGAGCAGTGGCGCGCCGGATCTGGCGCTGACGCAGTTCGCGGTTGAGACGCTTGTGCTGGTGGTGATGATGTCCGTTCTGTTGCGGTTGCCGGTTCAGGTTGCGAGTACCCGTACACGGCGCGAAAGGCGGGTTGACGGCGTGGTGGCCGCCTCGTTTGCCGCTGTTGTTTTCGTGGCGCTGGTGCTGATGCAGAGCGCTGATTTCAGTTCGCACCTGTCGGAGTTCTTCGCTGAGAGCAGTTACTCCGAAGCGCTTGGCCGGAACGTGGTGAACGTAATCATTGTCGACTTCCGGTCGCTTGACACGCTGGGGGAGATTGCTGTTGTCGGGTTCGCGACCTTGGCGGTCTGGGTGCTGCTGCGGCGCCGTCGGCGCATCCGGAAGGGCGATGAAGCGTGAATTCCGTGATTTTCTCTACCGTTTCGAGGCCGCTGTTCTGGTTGATGCTGGCGGTTTCTGTCTTCATTCTGTTCCGCGGTCATGACGAGCCTGGTGGTGGTTTCGTCGGTGGTCTCGTGGCGGCCTTGGCAGTCACGATTGTTGCGTTGGCTGATGGGGTGCCGGCTGCCAGGCGCCGGTTGCGTGCCCATCCGGTGGTGATGATCGGTGCGGGTGTGTTCATGGCTGCGGTGAGTGGTTTGCCTGGTCTGTTCGTTGACGGTTCGTTCCTGGCGCATCAGTGGCTGCATTTCAGTGGCGGGTTCAAGGTCGGCACCACGATGGTTTATGACCTGGGGGTTTACCTGGTCGTGATGGGCGGCATGCTCGCCCTGGTGTTCCGCCTGTATGAGGAGGAAGCGTGAACCTGCTGTATGCCGCTGCCATTGCAGCGACGTTCGGCAGCGGCATTTACCTGCTGCTGTCGCGCCACGTGATGCGGATGACGTTCGGGATCATGCTGATGTCAGCCGCCGTTAACCTGGTAATCTTCGTTGCCGGACGACCTGGTTCGCAGCAGCCACCGGTCATTGCGGCGGGTGAATCGGTACTGCAGCAGTCGGCAGCCAACCCGCTGCCGCAGGCGCTGGTGCTGACTGCGATAGTCATCGGGTTCTCACTGGTTGCTTTCCTCGCCGCGGTGGCATTGCGGGCTTACCGGGATTCAGGTGCGGCAACCACCAGGCAGCTCACGCAAGCCGAGGAACTGGGTTCTCCTTTCGAGCGGCAGCCTGGTGGTGAGTCATGAGCCGGTTTCTGGTTGAACAGGCGGTCCTGTTGCCGGTGGTGTTGCCGCTGCTGACGGCTGCCCTGCTGGCGTTGCTGTGGTCCTGGCCGAAAGTTCAGCGGGTGGTGAGCATGCTTGGTCTCGCTGTCACGGCGGCAGCGGCAGTGAACCTGCTGCTGCGGGTGCTGGATGGCGGCATGCAGGTGCTGGAGTTCGGCGGCTGGCCGGCGCCCTTCGGCATCAGCTTCGCAGCTGACCGCCTGAGTGCCGTGCTGGTAGTGATCAGCGGAGTGCTGGGCTTGGCGGTCGGGGTGTACGGGCTGGTGAGCGTAAGTCGGCGGCAGGCGA
>CAYPKV010000010.1:2320-30742 GCA_964411415.1 uncultured bacterium | reverse complement strand
ACGTCAGCGACGCTGGCGCCTTCCGGCAGTCCCTGCAGTTCGAACTGGTCAGCCGGCTGGACCGGCTGGGTCTCGTTCTGGAAGATGAAGTTGCCCAGGCTGTACAGGACGGGTTTGCCGTCCATCATCTCGATGCCGCGCAGGATGTGGGGCCCGTGGCCGATGACCGCGTCAGCACCGGCTTCAAGTGCCTGCCGGGCCAGGTCGCGCAGCCACCCGGGCGGCGTGTCCAGCCGGCCGTCACCATGCTGGTGCGAATGGATGCTGAAGATCACCCGTTCTGCTTGCCGGGCGGCTTCGCTGATCGAGGCGAGCACCTGGGCGACGTCCCGTGGGTCGAGGTCTTCATGCAGGCGACGCTGTTCCGCGCGGCGGACATTGCGGCCCAGGAACAGCAGTTCGCCCTCCGGGAGCGCCTTGCGGAAACCGAGCTTCACGCGCAGGTCGTCCGCGGAACTCAGCTGCAGGTCAGTGCTTAGTGACTCCAGGAGCGCGAAGTCATCCGCGGTCACTTCCAGCCGTGACCTGAGCCGGATGCCGGACAGGCCGGGCCGGCCGCCGCAGTCCTGACGCACCGCGCCGGCACGGTTCCAGTTGTGGAAGCTGGTGCTGGCCGCCACCAGGGCGACGCGGCCGGCGGCAGTGTCCAGGTAGTCAGGCGCCCGGGCGGCACCCAGGTTGGCGCCGGCGCCGGCGTGGCACACACCCAGGTCGTCCAGATGGCGGGACTGGGCCAGCAGCCCGTCCTGCCCCCAGTCCAGGGCGTGGTTGTGCGCGGTGGAGAACATGTTGAAGCCCATCGCGCTCAGGCGGGCGGCATGGGCCGGACTGATGCCGACCCAGGTTCCGCCGCTCTCGCCGGCCGGAGTGCCTTCGTCCGGGGCGCGGACGACGCCTTCTAAGTTGGTGAAACGCGCGTCGCCGGCGCGGATGACGTCCAGCAGGGCAGGATCAGCACCGGTCAGCGGGTCCTGTGAGACCAGGCTGTCACCCGTCGCGGTGAGCCGGAAGCTGCTCATCCCAGCGCGGCTACTGCCGCCTGCTGCTCGGCTTTCGCCTGGGCCAGCAGCTCAGGGTCGGCGATCAGGTCAGCGGCCAGCTGCGCCATGGCTGTCGCTGCGATGAACATGCGGTCGTATCCGAGGGGCGAGTTGGAGGCTTCACGGAACGCAGCGGTGTGGCCGGCCAGTTTCTCTTCGGAGATGCTGACGTAAGGGTGGATGGCCGGGGTGACCATGCTGACGTTGCCGATGTCGCTGGAGCCGACGCCGGCGTTCGGATCGGGTTCTTCGGTTTCGAGGCCGAGGTCGTTCAGGTGCTTCTCGAAGCGGCGGGCCATGGCCATGTTGTTGATGCGGTTGGCGTACAGCGGCCCTTCGGTGACCTTCACCTGCGTGCCGGTTGCCGTCGCGGCAGCTTCGGCAGCCGCCGTGAAGCGTGCGCGCACCACGTTCAGGTAGCTGAGCAGTTCAGCGCGGACGCTGAACTCGGCGCGGGTGTACTCGGGGATGATGTTCGCGGCGTCGCCGCCGTGGGTGATGACCCCGTGGATGCGGGCGTCCGGACGCAGCTGCTGACGCAGCAGGCCGATGCTGACGAACAGCTGGATCATGGCGTCCAGGGCGTTGATGCCGTCCCACGGTGCTGCGGCAGCGTGGGCGGGAGCGCCGGTGTACTCGACGAACATGCGCTGGGCGGACAGGCCGCCGCGGTGCACCTTGCTGATGCCGCTGCTGGGGTGGAACATGATGGCGGCGTCCACGCCTTCGAAGGCGCCGCGGTCGACCATGTACACCTTGCCGCCGCCGCCTTCCTCGGCGGGGGTGCCGATGACCTGCACGCGGCCGGGCAGGTCAGGCCAGGCCTGCCGCACGGCCCAGCCGGCGAGCATCCAGCCGGTGCCGATCAGGTTGTGGCCACAGGCGTGCCCCAGGCCTTTCAGCGCGTCGTACTCGCACAGCAGCGCGATGGTCGGGCCGGCGCGGCCGCTGTCCCAGGTGGCACGGAAGGCGGTATCGAGCCCGGCGACGCCGACCTCGACCTCGAAGCCGGCTTCCGCGAGCGGCTGGGTGAGGCGCTGTACGGCGCGGTGTTCATCGAAACCGAGTTCCGGGTCGTTCCAGATCTCCTGGGAGACCTTCAGGAAGCGGTCGCGGTTGCTGTCGATGACGTTACGGATGCCCTGGTGAATCTGGTCAGTCAACTTGTGAACTCCTGTCGCTCAGCGGGAACGGGGGTCGAGCAGGTCGCGCAGGCCGTCGCTGAGCAGGTTGAAGCTGATGACGGTGAACATCAGCGCGAGGCCGGGGAAGGTGGCGACCCACCAGGAATTGCGGATGTAGCGGCGTCCGTCGTCGATCATCGCGCCCCATTCGGCCAGCGGCGCCTGAACCCCCAGGCCCAGGAAGCTGAGCGAGGCGGCAGCGAGGATGCTGGAAGCGAGACGCAGCGAGGTCATGACGATGATCGGGGCGATGACGTTGGGCAGCACGTGCCGGCCGAGTATGCCAGGCGTGCGCATGCCGAGGCTCGAGGCAGCCTCGACGTACTCGCGTGATTTGACGCTGAGCACCTGACCGCGCACGAGGCGCGCGAAGATCGGGATGTTGTTGATGCCGACCGCGATGGTGACGTTGATGAGGCCGGGCCCCAGTGCAGCTATCAGGCCGATGGCAAGGAAGATGCCGGGGAAGGCGAGCAGCACGTCCATGACACCCATGACGAACCGTTCGAAACGGCCGCCGATGTAACCGGCCAGCAGACCGAACAGCGTGCCGAACACGGCGCCGATGGCCACGGCCAGCAGGCCGATCTGCAGCGTGATTCCGGCTCCGTAAGCCAGGCGGCTCAGTACTGAACGGCCCAGGTGGTCGGTGCCCATCGGGAACTCGGCCGAGGGCGGCTGGAGCCTGGCGAGCAGGTTCTGTTTGTCGTAACCTTCCGGGCCGATGACCGGCGCGAGCAGGGCCAGGGCGACGATCATCAGCAGCAGGACGGCGCCGACCCACAGGTTCAGGGAGCGCAGTGCCTTGCGGAAGGTCTTGCGGCGGGAGCTCATGGCTGGAACGGTCTCAGTCATAGCGGATCCTGGGGTCGAGGAAGCCATAGAGGAGGTCGGTGAGCAGGTTCAGCAGCACGAACACGCCGGCGACGAGCAGCAGCGCGCCCTGCACGAGCGGCAGGTCGCGGTTGCTGATGGCGTTCACCAGCACCAGGCCCAGGCCGGGCCAGGCGAAGATGCGCTCGGTGACGACGGCGCCGCCCAGCAGGAAGCCGAACTGCAGGCCGACGACGGTGACGATCGGGATCAGGGCATTGGCCAGCGCGTGACGCCGGGTGACGATGCCCTCACGCACGCCCTTGGCTCGGGCGGTGCGGATGTAGTCGAGGTCAAATACTTCGAGCAGGCTGGTGCGGGTTATGCGCGCGATGACCGCTGCGCTGCCCGTCGCCAGGGTGAAGGCGGGCAGCGCGACGCTGCGCAGTCCTTCCCACGTCCAGAGCGGGCCACCCCTGCCGGAGGCGGGGAACCAGCCCAGGTGATAAGAGAACGCGAGCATCAGCATGATGCCCAGCCAGAAGTTGGGGATCGAGACGCCGATGAGCGTGAGCGTCGTGGCGGTCGTGTCGATGAGTGTGCCGCGTTTCAGGGCGGACAGCACTCCGAGCGACATGCCGATCACCGTCGCGATGATGACGGCGGCGATGGCCAGTTCGACGGTGTTGGGGAAGGATGAGCCGAGCTCGCTGAGAACGGGCCGGCTGGAGCGGTAAGAGGTGCCCAGGTCGCCACGGATGACGTTGCCCAGGAACGAGAGGTACTGCACCGGCAGGGGCTGGTCCAGCCCGAGGTCGCTGCGCAGGTCAGCGATCGCTTCCGGGCTGGCGTCCTGCCCCAGGATCACCCGGGCGGGGTCGCCGGGCGTCAGCTGGATGATAAGGAATGCACCCAGCGTGACGCCCAGCAGGACCCAGATGGTGGCTATGAGCCGCCTGAGTACGTAAGTGGTCAACTATCCCCGCCCTGTCCGATTACTCGCCGAACGAGACCAGTTCGTACTTGTCGAATGCTGCGCTGTGCTGGTAACCGACCAGGCGGGAGCTGACGGCAGCGACCTTGTTCTCGTTGTAGAGCGGCACGAACCAGCCGAGCTCGTTCACGCGGTCAATGATCTGCGCGTACAGCTCGATGCGTTCGGCTGCGTCGGTGGTGGCGGCTGCCTGCGGCAGAAGCTCGTCGATCAGCTCGTCGCTCCACGGGGCGTAGTTGGCGCGGCCGCCGGTGGCGAGCAGCGGGTCAGCGAAGATCGAGGGCTCGGGCGAGCTCTGGTTCCAGCCGGACAGTGAGGCCTGGAAGTTGCCGGCGTAGACGTCGTCCAGGAACGGAGCCCATTCCATGACGGTCACGGTCGTCTCGATGCCCAGTTCGCGCCACTGGTTGGCGACAGCCAGGGAGATCTCACGGTCAGCGAAGTAGCGGCCGTTGGGGGTCTTGATCTCGACCTGGAGGCGCTGGCCGTCCTTCTGCAGGATGCCGTCAGCACCGGGCGTCCAGCCGGCGCTTGTCAGCAGTTCGAGCGCGTACTCCGGGTCGTAGTAAGGAGCGGAGTCGACTTCGGAGTATGCCCACGAGGCGATCGGGATGATTGAGTTGTCGCTGGGGGTGCCCATGTCGGCGACCAGGACGGTGGCGATGGTGGCGTAGTCAGCGGCGTAGTTCAGGGCCTGGCGCACGAGCACGTCGTCGAGTGGAGCGTGGTTGGCGAGGCGGAAGAGGCGGGTGCGGTAGGCCGGTGCGCTGTGCAGCACGACGTTCGGGTTGTTGGCCAGGCGCTCCCAGTCTTCTTCGCCGAGGGCGGTGACGATGTGCACGCCGCCGGTCTCGAGTTCGATTACCTGGGTGGCAGCTTCGGGGATCGGGCGGAACATCAGTTCAGCGACGCCGGCCGGGGTGCCCCAGTAGTCTTCGTTGCGGTCCAGGATGACGTGCTGGCCGGGCACCCACTCACGGAAGGTGAACGGGCCGGTGCCGACGGGGTTGAGGGCGAAGGCGTCGATGCCGTTCTCCTCGACGTAAGCCTGCGAGATGATGAACGCACCGTTGGTCAGGACGACCAGGTCCATGAAACCGGCGGTCGGGGCGTGCAGGTTGAACACCAGGGTGTAGTCGTCAGCGGCGACGATGTCATCGACGATCGCGGCCCACTGGCTGGTGAAGCGGGTCGGGCCCTGGCCGAGCAGCACGCGGTCGAAGTTCCATTTCGCGACGCCGGCGGTGAAGTGCGAGCCGTCATGGAAGTACACGTCGTCACGTAGGTTGAAGGTCCAGGTCAGGCCGTCGTCCGAAACGGTCCAGTCGGTGGCGAGTTCAGGGATGTGGAGGCCGTCGACGTCGCGCGATACGAGGTGCTCGAGGACGTGGCCGCCTACGAGGCTGGTCGGGGCGTCGCCGATGTCGGCGGGGTCGAACTGGACAACGTCGGCCACCGTGGCGACGATCAGGCGGTCAGCCTGGGCGAAAGCCGCGGCACTGCCGAGCAGTACTACTGCGGCGGCTGTTCTGAGGAATTTGAACGACACGATACTTACCTTCTTTCCTTGCTCTGACTGGTTATTGGGTTGGAACGGGCGCGAACTCATGCGATCAGTTCATCGTCGTCCCCCTGTCGTCATCGGGTACTTCCTTCTTGACGGCCCGGACGAAACGGGCGTTGCCCGTGTTCAGGTAGCTGATGTCCCGCTCACTCAGGCTGCGCATGCGCTCGCTGCTCTCCGGACTGATCTGGATGAGCGCGGTTACGAGCGCGTCAGCGAGTGACATCGCCGGGACGAGGCTGCTGACCATCGCGGAGTCGCGCTGCGTGTGCAGCAGCAGGTGTTCACGGGTGTGTTCCACGAGTGGCGAAGTGACACGGTCGGTGATGGCCACGGTGTGTGCACCGCGCGCGGCGGCGTACTCGGCGTCGACGATGGTCTCCTGCGCGTAGGTCGGGAAGGAGATGAAGATTATCAGGTCGTCAGGTTCGAGCCAGAGCAGGCGGCGTTTGGTGCTGCCGATACCGTCTTCGACCGCGTAAACGTCGGGTCGCAGCAAGCTGAGCCGTTCGTAGATGACGATCGCGACCGCCTTGCTGACCCCGCGTCCGTACAGGAACACGCGGCGGGCTGAACCGAGCAGCTGTACCACTGACTCGAACGCATCGGCGTCAACCAGAGACTGGGTGTGCTCCAGGTTGGCGATATCTTCCAGCAGCGTGAGACTGGCGATGTCAGCGACCGTCTTGGTCTGCGTGAGGCTGGCCCGGATCTTGTCCGCGGGTTCGAACGTGGCGCGCAGGGCTTTCTGCAGTTCGTTGCGGAAGTCATAGAAGCTGTCGTACTGCAGGGTCTGCCGGGCGACGCGTTCGACGGTCGATTTCGACACGCCGACTGCCTCGGCCAGCTCGGTCAGGGTCATGAACGCAGCGTGGTCGTTGTGATGGATTATGTACGCTGCGACCTTCTGCTGACCTTCCGAAAGCTGCGGATAGATCCTGATCAGGTTCCTGATTACTTCCGGCTGACCGCTCACTTCAAAGCTCCCAGATGAAGCCAGCCCGCCCCTGCGGACCGGCGTCCGCCCTGGCTGGCTGAAGGTATTGGCAGATGATACGGGCTGAACGGTTGACTGTCAACCAGCTGTGGGAAATGTTTGTCCTGCCCTTAAATGCCGATGAATACGGGGGGTTCTTGGCCTTTGTACCTGCTGGCTGTTTGTATTGATGAGAGTAGGCGGGACAAATATCCCAAAGCGGGCGCAGCTGCCGATTGCTCCGTGTTGAGTCGGCTGATGCCTCCTGGTAAGCGCCTGGTGGGAGTAGTGCCACATTTCACGTGCTGCACGACAGTTTCACACGCCTATCTCACTTTGCGCATCCGGCCCGCCGCTATGTTCAGCGGTGGCAGCGGATATCAGACCGGTCGCACCGGGCCAGTCTGAAGCACCGTGCCGGAAAGCAGGAAAGCACATGAAAAGCAGACTGTTACCAGCAGCCCTCATGGCAGCGTCACTCACTGGTGCCGCTTTCGCTCAGGACCCCGCAGTCAGCACGTATGAACTGCCCGGCGAAGGACTCCACCCGGAAGGAATCGCCTTTGACAGTGGCAGCGACGCGCTGTTCGTCAGCGGCGCAGGCACGGGCGAGATACTCAGGATCGACCGGGCGACCGGTGAAGTGACGCCCTTCGTCGAAGCGACGGGTGCCCAGTTCAGTGTGCTCGGCCTGGAAGTGGCCGACGGTCAGCTGTGGGTCGCCGGCGCCGGCACCGGGGAGGTCCGCGCGTACTCACTGGCAGACGGTTCTCTCACGCTGACCGTGACGACAGGTGAAGGCGGTCTGCTCAACGACCTGGTAGTTTCCTCCACCGGTGACGTGTACGTGACCGACTCGAACCGTCCCGTCCTTTACCGGCTGCCAGCCGGCAGCACCAGCGCCGAAGAGTGGCTGGACTTCAGCGGAACTGACTTCGAATACGCCGAAGGTGCCAATGCAAACGGCATCGTCATCACTGAGGACGACGCGAGCCTGATCATCGCGCAGCTGAACACCGGGCAGCTGTGGCACGTGGATGTCGCCACCCAGGCGGTGAGCGAGATCGACGCGGGTGAGACGTTCCCTGGTGCGGACGGACTGGTGCTCGACGGCAACACTCTTCATGTAGTGCAGAACGGCGCCGACCAGGTGTCGGTTGTGGAACTCAGCGCTGACTTCACGAGTGGCACGGTAAGCAGCGTGCTGACGCACGACGACTTCAACATGCCGGCCACGGCCGTGCTGGTTGACGGGCAGCTGATCGTCACGAACACTCAGTTCGGTGCGCTGCAGAGTGGCGAGGTCGACCTGCCGTTCCGCCTGAGCGTACTGCCGCTCGACTGACCCCTTAACGTGCAGTCCGTCAGGGACTGCCGATTGCCCACTTCCAAAGTCCCGACCGGGCTTCGCCCACGGCACGGGATCCGGCAGCTGCCGGCCCGGCGAAATCGGCCGGGCTGGCAGCGTTGGATGCGACCACTTCCCAGGCAATCTGCGAGGCGCCGCCTGGCAGGGCCGACAGGTCCACCTCGAACGAGCGTTCGTCTCCAGGGATCATCCTGCTCCAGCTGCTGCTGCCGACGTCAGGCAGCAACAGAATCTGAAAGTAATCCGGGTCGTCTGAACTGTCCCAGGTGAGGACGACCTTATCGCCTGCGCCGATGGTGTCACCGTCTGCAGGACCCGTCTGTACGGGGATAGCGGGCATGTTCCACTCGACGTTGACCGTGAGTCCACCGTCGCTGACCGACAGTGCGACCGGCGCTCCGGCCTGGAGCGGAGCGCTCAGTGGACCCTGGAAGGTGTCAGCGACGGGTGGAATCGCTTCGCGGTTGACCATGACGGTGGCGGTCGTCAGCGCAGCTGTCCGGTCGACCAGCCCGTCTTCGGCGGCGTAGACCCGGAGGCCCGCCCTGGCCAGGTCGACCGTGAAGGTGAAAGTGTCGATCAGGATTGACCGCCCCCGGTGGTGGGCGGCATAGGTTATCTGTGATTCCTCGCTGTGGTTGCCGGCCGCATCGAAGGCGGTGGCGGCGACGCTCAGCGGTCCCGAGATGGCTGGGGTGATAACCGCCGACCAGCTGCCGTCCGCCTGCAGCGTCGCATCGAACGGATCGGCGTCGCCTGTCCTGACGGCGACGCGGGTGACCCCGGTGTCGTCTGAAGACTGACCCTGCAATGTGAAAGCCTCACCGACGAAGAGCGGCGTGAAGGCCGCCGGGGAACTGATGTGCACCGTTGGTACCGTGGTGTCTTCCGGTGCCGGGTCGGCGCCTGTGTTCCTGCAGGCAGCCACTGCGAACAGAAACAGAAGCGCGAGGCCGGCCGATGTGATCGGTCTGGTCATGCTGTTCCCCCTTTGAAAGCCTTTCAGGCCTGATTGGCGGCACCTTAGCACAAAGTGGCCGGATGACCTCGGACAGTGGCAACGAAAAGTGAGTCTGACCACGCCGCCAATGTCGGTACTTTGGCGCCGGCGCATCTGAACGTCTGGACTGCAACGTATAGTCAAGCGCTCAGGCTGCATGATTGTGCAGAATTGCAGCGTTTCGGGCACAGTGACATTTGCCCGAACCCGCCGTCCTGCACGCGGTAACCTCGCCGGAGCTGTATTTGAGAATCAATACATCTCACTCGGGGGAGCAACATGAAAGCATTATTGAAAAGGGCGACCGCAATCCTGTCGCTCGCCACACTGGTGACCGTTTCGGCTAACGCGCATGCACAGGAAAAGAGCCAGATCAGCGTTACGTATTACCCGGCGGGCATCGTCGGAGTCGCTGCAGGTGTTCCGTTCCTGACTACCCAGGACGTGACGCACTCGGTGCGGGCGGGCCTGACCTGGGCGTTCAGCGGCATGCCGGCAGTCAACGCCACCTGGGTCCTGAGCGGGCCCAGGGAAGGCGCGGTCTGGTCGTACATCGGTGCCGGCGTCGGCGTGGCGTTTCCGGAGAGGCCGGTGGTCAATCCGTTGCTCAGCAGCCACGTGCTGGCCGGCGTGAACGTCGCAGTGGCCGCCGGGTTCAGCGTCTTCGGGGAAGTCGTGGTCGCGGGCAACGGTTTCGGATCCCGTCTCAGTTTCGGCGTCGGTGGCAGCCTTGAAGTCAGTGGCAGCAACTGATGCGTCGCCTGCGGCTCACACTCGCCGCTGCCGTCTTACTGATACTGGCTGCCTGTGGCAGCGAGAATGGCACCAGGACGACCAGTCTGCCGGCTGCGCGCGTCACCGGCGTCACGCCTCTTGAGCTTGTTCCGGGTTCTGAGCTGACCGTCAGTGGCGCGAATTTCTTCGCGCTCTCCGAGGCAAGCGGCATGAAGATCGAGGTGTGTGGCGTAGTACTGAACGCGGACGTGATCGAGCCGCTGGCCCAGAATATCCTGTTGCCGCCGGGCAGCTTCATCACGGCGCAGGTCGGCCACGCCGTTGCGGGGACCGTGCCTGAGCACGGCTTCAGCGAAGGGCCGAGCCGCGTGCTGGTCACCAGGCCGGACGGCAACAGCGCGGTGCTCGCCGATGCGGTCACGTGCCTGAAAGAGATCTGGCAGCCGGAGCCAGTAGTGGCGGTTCTGGCGGCCAGCGCCACCAATGCCGTGGCCCCGACCGGCATCACCTTCGATGCCAGCGCCAGCACCGGCGAAGGGGAGCTTCAGTTCAGCTGGGATTTCGGTGTCGAAGGTGCCACCGCCAGCGGGCCTGAGGTCAGTTACGAGTACCAGCTGGCCGGTGAGTACACCGTCACACTGACCGTGACTGACTCGACAGCTGCGACCGCCACGGCCAGTCAGACCGTGACCATCAACCCGCCGCTGCAGGCTGTCATCACTGCCGACGCGGTCAGTGGCACTGTTCCGCTGACCGTCAACTTCAGTGGTGTGGACAGCACTGGTGTCGGTGACCTGCAGTTCGAGTGGGATCTCGGAGTTGATGGCGCGACTGCCAGTGGAGCCGAAGTAAGTTACGAGTATGGGCAGGTCGGCACGTACTCCGTGACCCTGACGGTCACTGATGAGACTGGTGCGGAGTCCGTGGCCACGGAGCAGATCACTGTCGACCCGGTGTTGCTCGCGGTCATCCGGCACGGTGAGATCAGTCGTTACGCCCCTGTCACTGTCACCTTCGACGCCACCGGCAGTACCGGTATCGGGCCACTGACGTTCGAATGGGACTTCGGTGACGGGACGCCCGTCAGTCCGGACACTGAGCCTGCGCATGAGTTCACGGCTGGTGGAACCTACACCGTCGCCCTCACGGTCACGGACGTACATGGCGCCACCGACACGGCCGAAGCTGAGCTGTTCATCCGGCCACCGGCGCCGGTCGACGCGGTCATCACCGCCGACGTGATCACAGGCACCGCTCCGTTCACGGTGAACTTCAGCGGCCTTGCCAGCACAGGCGAGGGTGACCTGCAGTACGCGTGGGATTTCGGAATCGAAGGTGCCACGAGCGCGGACGCTGAGGCGCCGTTCACCTTTGTGCGCGGTGGTACTTACACGGTGACGCTGACGGTGACTGATGAGACCGGTGCCGCCCACTCCACCGCCCAGGTCATCGAGGCAGCAGCTGAACCGGCCTCGCTCAGTTTCGTCACCGAGCCGGCCGGACTGAACCCGGTTGGTGAGATCAGCGTCACTGGTGAAGGTGTTACGGACACCGTCAGCCTGCCGGCTGGCAGCCTGAGACTGCCGCCGGGCGAGTACACGGTCGTCGCGCCGTCTTTCATGTACAGCGAGACGATCGCCGGCCAGTCGGTGAACAGTGAGTGGCGCGCCGCGCCCGAGATCGTCACGCTTACTGAGGGCGAAGCCCGGACCGTGATGCTGGGATACGAGCCTGCAGCCGGAGAACTTCAGGTCACCGTGAACGGCCTGCCGGCCGCGGATCACCCGGATGCCTTCGGCATCGTGCCTGTTCACACTCCGTTCGGCCTGCCGGCTGATACGGGTGACCTGAGTAACCTTCTGCCCGGCATATACGAGGTGACGTTCTCCAGTGTCCGCGGCCAGCACGATGGCTGGGCTGCCGAGTACGTACCGGCACAGGCCGCTGTGCAGGTCGCCGTCAGCAGTGGGCAGGTCGCGCAGGTTCAGGTTCAGTACGAAATGCAGCCAAGCCTGGGGATCGATGTCCGGTTCAGGTACTCCGATGCAGACGTACCCTTCACGCTGTCCGGCATGAACGGGAACTTCACTCAGGATGACGACCTGATCCCCCCGGGTGAGTACTTGCTGTCCCTTCGCCCGGTCGATTACGTGAACCAGGCAGGCCAGAACGGAGTGAGTCCCACGTACGAGCGCTGGACTCCGAATAACCCACAACGGATGGTCAGGCTGAGCAGCAACGAAGTCACCGTCATCGAGTCCGAATACAAGGCGAGTCAGCCAGTGATCAGACTGACTGTCACCGCGCCTGAAGATGCTGTGAACTTCCGGTCCGATGTGGTCGTCAGCGGACCGAGCACCATCAGTACCAATGGAGCTCCAAGCGGGTTCGAGCTGGACGCGGCGTTCGGCAGCTACTGTGTGACAGTGAGGAACACCTACTACTTCGACGTGTCTGGGACTGATTATCCTGGCGGGGACAGGTGTTTCGACATTAACAGGGCGTCCGGTTACGGTGGCGGGAACAACACTTACTCGGTCAGAGTCGACTACCGCCACAAGCGCGTATCTTTCCCTGATCATCCCGACGGTACTGCGTCTGCAGGCACCATCCGGTACGCCTACTACATCGACGAGTGGTTCATAACAGAAGCACTCATAACCGAGGTTGAGATCGACGGAGCGTTCGCAGGGGAACTTCCTGTACGCGCCCCCAACAGGTACAAGACCCAGGGCACCGGAACGTTCGAGGCACCAGCAGGCAGTCGCGTGCGGATCGGCGTGACGCTGTTGAGCCAGGGAGTGCGTTGGGGCCCGTACTGGTCCCCGTACCTGGAGGTCGGTCCTTAGTCTCAGCTGAAGTGCAGGGGCTGGCCGGGCCTATTCGGCTGCTGCACCAGCCTGCCGCGTGGCGATCTGCCACAGCTGGGTGCGCAGTTCCTGCACGTCGTCGCTGCTGAATCCGGCGAGGGTCTGGCTGACCCGCTCATCGCGGTCCTTGAGGGTCTTCTCAAGGACCGCCTGACCGGCTTCGGTGGTCCGGGGGATGCGGATACGCCGGTTCGCTGGGTCTGTCTCGCGGGTCACGAGTTTCAGTTCCTCGAGCCGGTCGAGGATCGACATCAGCGTGGATTTGTCCAGGCCGAGGGTGTTGGCGATCTCGGTCTGGGTGCGCGGTGTGCCATCGCCTGCCACTGCCAGGACGAGCGGATCACGCATGTCACGCAGTCCGTTAGCCTGGCAGGCTGCATCGAAGTCTTCGGTCAGGACGCGGACGGCCCGGTGCATCAGCCAGGCCAGGTCGCTGGTGAACGGGTTGTCGACCGTCGCGCATGGCTTAAGTGGGGTGTCGTCCACGTCGGTGTTCGGAAACATGCCAGTATCTTAACGGACTTGACTCCTACTGTCCACTGTGGGATAGTCTTACGTAAGACGATTGGGCATGAGAAGGAGGCCGCGTGAAAGTCGAACTTTGGGAAGACATCGTGTGCTCGTGGTGCGGAATCGCGAACGAGCGGGTCAATCAGGCGCTGCAGAAGTTCGGGCACGCGGATGAGGTGGAGCTGGTACACCGCTCGTTCCGGCTGCTGAGCGACATGCCGCTGGGGCAGAGTATGAACACCGTGGAACTGCTCAGCACCCAGCGCGGGATCCCGGTTGCGCAGGTGAACCAGATGAGTCAGCAGCTGCTGGGACTCGCGAAAGAAGTCGGGCTGGAGCGCTACCACGTGGCCGACAACGAGGTCGGCAACACGACACTGGCACACGAGTTCCTGGCATGGGCCAGCGCGCAGGGCCGTCAGAACGAAGCCTGGGACATGCTCTTCCGCGAGTACTTCGGCAACCGGGTACCACTGTGGACCATAGATGACCTGGTCCCGTTCGCCGAGCGGCTCGGCCTTGATCCGGCCGCCGCGCGCCAGGCGCTGGAATCGGGTGAGTACCGCCAGCAGGTCGAGGCTGACCACAGTGAAGTCCTGGCCCTTGGTGGCAACGGCGTGCCTTTCCTGGTCATCGACCGCAAGTACGGCATATCCGGAGCGCAGCGTGTCGAGCTGATCGTTGAGGCCCTCGAGAAGGCATGGGCTGAGCGTCAGGCGGTGCCGGCATGAGTGGCGGTCTGAAGAAGCTGACCGTCCTGAGCGGTGACGACAGTGCCGTATGCGGCCCTGACGGCTGCCTGCTGCCGGTGAACGTGAACGGCGCTGCCGGTTCGGCAGACGAACCGGGCCTGAGTGATGCGCCAGGTCCGGCGGAAGAAACTGAAACGGCGGACGCCGGTACTGACTGAGCAGGTCAGTCTGCCCCGGGCATCCGGGATGAAAAGGGGGGAGCGGAATGAACCGCTCCCCCTCTTCATGCGTGCTGGCCATAAACCGGTTACTGGGCCTGCACGGTGATGCTCCAGTAGAGGTTGAGCTCACAGTAGTTTTCGGTCGGGTGCTTCAGGTTCACGCTGCGGGGCTGGTACTGCTGACCGTTGCCGAGCGCGAACGCGAAGGTCTCGCTGAACGAGCCGACGTTCTCATTCTTGCTGCTCCCGTCGTGCTCACTTATGTTGGAACCTCTGGCCGTGAAGGACTCCCCTTCCATAAGGGTGAACGTGTAGCTCAAGCCCGATGGGTAGGCGGATTCACCTTCTCTGACGTTGTTATCTTCCCCGATGTAATCACCAAGGTCGAAAGTACGGTCGGAGTATTCGGCTGGAAGCAGCAGATCGATCGGGTTGTTCGGCCACTCGCCGCCACCCTGGCCCGGATCACAGTCACCCGCGACATGGAACTGGGTCCAGGTGAACGTCACCCGCTGCTGCTGGCGCAGTGGGAGCGAGTCGGCAGGATCGAGTATGCCGTCACCATCAGTATCCTGTTTGCGCGGGTCAGTCTGGTTCGCGCGCTCAGTGGCGTCGTTCCAGCCGTCATCGTCCGTGTCGGCCAGGAGCGGGTCGGAGGTGACGTGATAGCTGCCGCTGAAGCGGTTCACGGTCCAGCCCGTCAGCTCCTCCAGGTCGGTCAGGCCGTCACCATCAGTGTCAGCCGCGGCAGGATCGGTGCCTGTGGACCCGTCGGCCGGCGCGGTGTAAGAGCAGTTCGGAGCGCCCAGCATCACACTGCCGCAGCGGTCAATGAAGGCCGTCCTGTCGAAGTCGTGCCTGCCAGGCAGGGTGTGGAACGTGTCCAGATCGAACTCGTCGTAATCGTCGATGCCGTCGCCGTCGGTGTCATGAAGCGTAGGGTCGGTACCGATCAGGTACTCCAGCCAGTCAGGCAGGCCGTCGTTGTCGGTATCGGGGCGGTACGGGTCAGAGCCGATCTGCCGCTCGAGTGCGTCGCTGAGGCCGTCCTGGTCCGTGTCGATGAACCAGTCCTGGTCATTGCGGTGGGGGTTGGCGCCGAGCAGGATCTCGGTGCCGTCAGTTATGCCGTCCCCATCGGTATCCGGGTTCAGCGGATCCGTGACCCACACCTCGGTCTCGCCCGGCGCGCAGGTGCCGTTGTTGACGAGTGCGATGCAGAACTTGTCGGTGAAGGAGGTGAAGTCCGTCTGGTTCAGCTGACGGTAGCGGAAACCGTATACCTCGTCGAAGTCGCTGATGCCGTCGCCGTCGGTGTCGACCTTGGTCGGGTCGGTGCCGAGCAGCTTCTCGAGGTCGTCAGGCAGGCCGTCGCCATCGGTGTCCGCCAGGCGGGGGCTGGGGTAGGCGATGTACTCGGTCTGGCCGTGCACGCGCACGACCCAGCCTTCGCGGATCTCCTCGAAGTCAGACAGTGAATCGCAGACGTAATCGGGCCGGTCGACGGGCAGTGCAGCGTTCGGATCGGTCTGGAACAGGTCGAAAGGCGGCCACAGCGCCGGGCAGTCGAGGCTGTTACCGTCTATGGAGTTGTCGGTGTTGATCAGCAGGTCAGAGGAGCCATGCATGTACTCCTCGTGTGAGAACAGCCCGTCCTGGTCGCGGTCTTCCAGCAGGGCGACCAGCAGGTTGGTGCCTGCCTGCAGGACGATCTCATCGAACGGCGTGTCATCGAAACTGCGGCCGGAGTACGGGTTGCTCGTCAGTTCATCAGATGCGAACACCACCCAGGCGCGGCTCTCAGCCTCGTTGGTCTCGTACTCGCCGATGCGGACCAGGACCTCGACGTCCTGAGTGTCGAAGGCGACGTCAGCCACGTCGTAATCGATGCCCAGCTCGCTGAATACGTCCTTGATCGTCACGCCGACGCTCTCGTGATTGGCGTTGAAGATGATCGTATCGAGCTCGTCAACGACACCGTCGCCGTTGTTGTCGCAGCTGTCAGCGTAACCGCAGACCGAATCGATGATGCCGTCGCCGTTGGTGTCGGCGAACGGTGCGATCCGGCCGACGTTGGTGGCGATCCGGACCGAGCGGGTCCTGCCGTCCCCGGAGTCGATGGTGATGCCGGCGGTGCGGTCGAAGGCGTCCAGGCTGTTGTAGGCGAAGTTGTTGCCCTCGGCATCCGTGATGTCGAAGTTCACGACCCGGAAGACCAGGCCGCGGGGCGAGCGCATCAGCTGCTCGACGGTAGCGGGGAACACCGACGTGGTGTTGAAGATCAGCGGTCCGACGCTGGGGTTCAGCGGCCCGAGGTTGTAACTGTTCTGGCCGGTCGGGCGGAGGGAAGCGATAGGCACCAGGCGCGACGGATCGAGGGGATCCTGCCACAGGGCGCTCACCTCGATGTTGCTGACGGTGAACGGAACGTTGCCGACGCTGGACAGGCTGATGGCCAGGCTGATGTCGGCCCCGACGACCTCGCGGCTGACGCTGCTGGTGGTCTCCAGCGTGTTGCCGTAGTCGACAGACTCGTTGTAGGCACGGTTGGCCCGTTCTGCCGACGCCTGAGAGATCGAACTGGAGTACTCGTTCGACTTGGACTGTTCCGAACCGGCGGTTGCTGAGGCGGACAGTTTGGTGCCGCCGGGGAAACCGACTTCGGCGCCCACGGTCAGGCTCTGCGAGAAACTCAGGGAGTTGCTGACCGTTGAACTGTCGGTGGTGGCCAGCGACCGGTCCGTGCCCTGCTCGAGGGTGGTGCTGGTCGAACGGTTCTCGGTGACGGTGTTGCCGTTGGTGTCCGTGTAGCTGTAGCGCTGGTCGAGCGTCAGGTTCATGTCGCCGACCGTGATGGCCAGGCGCGGCAGGTCCGCCAGACGCGGGTCGCGGCTGGACAGCAGGATCTCGTAACGGTCATCGAGCTGGTCGCCGTCCGTGTCGGCCAGCAGCGGGGAAGTGCCGTAGCGCATGACTTCCTGGCCGTCGCTCAGGCCGTCGCCGTCAGTGTCGGCCTGGGTCGGATCGGTGCCGAAGAACAGCACCTCCTGCAGGTCGGACAGCCCGTCCGCGTCCGTGTCAGGGTTCCGCGGGTCGAGGCTGTTGAGGTACTCCTCGTAGTCGCTGAGCCCGTCACCGTCGGTATCCGGGTTGAGTGGGTCAGAAGTTACGAGCCGCTCGGTCACCGTGCCGTCGGTCTTGATGACCCGCACCAGCCAGCCTTCCTGCTCGAGCACGTCCGGCAGGCCGTCACCGTCGCTGTCGGTCGTTTCGCCCTGCTGACCGGTGAACTCGATGCTGTTGTGGCCGCTGCTCAGCAGCTGCCCGTGCAGGTCCCGCACCGCACCGACCTCCAGCTGGTACGTGACCGGCCGCTGCGCCAGGGTGGTCAGCAGCACCGTGCGGTCGTCGACTTCTTCGACGGCCTGGATGAGCAGCCGCTGGGCGGCGTTGCCCGGTGTGGTTATGACGTAGTTGCGGCTGTCGAGCATCGAGCTCCGTTCGACAGCATGGCTGAACCGTACCCGCACGACCGTCGGACTCTCCGCGACCGCCATGGTCAGCTGAAGCTCCTGGTCGCCTTCGCTGCTTCCACCTGTGAACGGGTAAGTCAGTTGCGCCTGGTTGCCGTTCCTGTCAGCTGCAGTGAACTCCAGGTGGTAGCTGGCGCCCTGCTCCTGCGGCTCGGTGACCAATGTCAGGCGGGTGTTCTCGTGGCTGAGGGTAACGCTGCGGATGCGCAGCTGGCTGGAACTTCCGCTGGCGCTCACCGCCGGAGTGATGCCAAGTGGTTCGCTCAGCTGCAGTACGACCGTATCGGCTGCCGGGCTGCTGACCCTGCCGGCGATGGCAGGTGGTTCGCGGTCGTTGGCAGCGATCCCCTGGAAGCTGTGGCGGGCAAAGCTGTGGTCGAGCAGCAGGCCACGCAGGTCCAGCGGCAGGTCGCCAAGGTGCAGTTCGTAACGGTCACTGATGGTCTGCTGGATGTTCAGGACGAGCAGCTGGCCGTCAAGCTCGGTCAGCCCGCCGGCCTGGCTGGCGGCAGCCCGTTCGGTTCCGTTGAGCCGCTGCAGCTGCAGTGGCGTCGCAGGCAGGGGTTCTGTGAACGCGAACCGCTCGCCGCCGGGGTGTTCAGGGATCAGCAGCAGTTCCGTCGGTGAGAGCGGCACGACCCAGGGCACCCGCAGCGCCTGCTTCAGGACTGCCGGAGTGTGGAACCGGTCAGCGACGGTGCCACGCGCACCGTTCTGGCCGACCAGTCCGCTGACTGACAGGCGGTACTCGCTGTCGGTGTCCATGGCCGTGACGGCCAGGCGCAGCCGCGTGCTGTCCGCACCGGGGTACACGGCGTGAATGCGCACATGGCCGGTGCCATCCACCCGCTGGATGGTGACAGCGGAAGGTTCCGGCAGCTGCGCGAGGGCCGAGTCGAACTCGAGCTGCAGCTCGGTTGCCGAAGCCGCTGTCAGGCCGGTGAGCGCGGGTGGCTGTGGTTCCGGCGCCGGTCGTTGCTGACAGGCAGCGAGCAGCAGTACGACTGCTGCCCACAGGACGTGCATGCGATAGCGCCTTGCCAGTCGCATAGGTCGTGACGATTCATGGTTCATGATCGATCCCCCTGAATGGATTGCCCGCCGTAGGTTACGGCGGACTGTTTTCACACCTGGTTTCCAGTTGTGATGCTAGCAACACGTCCGGAATTGGCTTGTGATGTTTTGAATACTCGCATTCATTCATCCAAATAACAGTGCATCTGTACATCACGTTATCCGGGCAATATGTTGCTGGTGTCAGCTGGGGGTATCGTTGTCTCTGACTGTCAGCGGCCGGTCTGCACCGGGGCGCACAGCGCCGCAGCCACGATCAGGCTTGCCCGTTTCATTGCCGCTGCAGGTCCCACTTGCCTGCTTCGCCGCCCGCGCAGTCGAACGGAGTCAACGTGCCTGTGACTGCACTTTCCGTCAGGGTCCCGCTGAACGTAAAGGTGCAGTTGGCCCCAGGCTGCAGTAGCGCGGTGAAGCTGGTGCCGTCGAGTTCGCCGTGCAGGTCGCCGCGGGCGACGCCGGCGTAATAGAAGCCGGTGACGCTGCCGTCAGCGACGGGTTCGAGCAGGGTGAGGGTCAGTTCCAGAATTGAGTCACCGCCGATCACAGAGAACCCGTGGTACTCACGAGTTGCGGTCAGTGTGCTGCAGGCGGCAAGGGCGGCGGTGATGTTCAGTGTGGTCAGGGCGAGCAGTCGGTCCATGATTCCTCCTGGCTTTCCTGCTGAGCGTTGCCCGAGGGTAGCGTACGGACCGACCGGGCAAGTACGAATCGCTCACTTGTGACCGGCGGCTGACCGGACGCTGGCATCCAAGCAGTACCTACACCCATGAGTTCCCGTTCGGTTATTTTCCTGGTTGCGGCCGCCCTGATGCTGCTGCAGACCTTCAGTACAGTGTCAGCTGAGTCGGGCAGTCCCGTTGGTCGGACAGTGCGCGCGTACGTCGATGCGTCCCGTAACAACTGGAATGGCACGGGCTACCGGCCTCGGACCGTTGATATCTGGCAGTTCGGCAGCAGTCAGCCGAAGCACCCTGCACCGGGAGGCTGGCCGTCTGGTGCGGGAGTTCTTCGCGGGGAACGCTGTGAGTTGGAGTTAAACTGCAAGTGTAAGTTCGTGCTAATGTTGTGACATGACAAGGATCACGGCGCTGGAGTTGCGACAGAACCTCAGGCAGGTGCTGGAGCGCGTTCAGGCTGGCGAGGAGATAGTCGTGACGTACCGTGGTGGTGCATCTGTCAGGCTTATCCCGGAAGAGACTGAAAGACCGGCAGCGGCTGGTCTGGATGCGCTCCTGGCTTTGGTTCCCATAGATGACTTCGAAGAGCATCCGGATGCATTCAGAGACAGGTACGCTCAGCACCTCGAGAAGAAGTATGGCAAGTACACAAGGTAAAGTCTGCATCGATGTGAACGTGCTGCTGACGGCAGTGCTTGGGCGTGTCGGCAAGGAGACTGCGTACCAGGAACTTAAGTCGGTTGCTGGACGCGGTTGTGTCTCGGCCCTGACAGTCCATGTATTCATGCATTTCGCTGCCAGGCACTTTCCTTTGACTTCACTGCAGTACTTCCTCGAGGACTTCCACATCCTGCCGGTCACGGCAAGAGATATCGCCTGGGCGTTCAGCAACGTTCGTGACGATGATTTCGAGGACGCGATCCAGATCGCTGCAGCGGTTCACGCACAATGCGATGAGTTCCTGACGTTCGATTCGCGCTTGCAACGGACGTACCAGGATCTTCCTCAATTGACGGTGAGGCTGCTTCAGCCCTGAACCCGTGCCAGCCCGGCCCGGATCACGCTCCCAGCAGCTGTACCGCAGCAGCCACTACGGCTGTGGCTACCAGGTACTCGGTGACTGATACGCGTTCGGCGGGCGTGTGATCCAGCGCTGAGTCACCGGGTCCGTAGGCGAGCACGGGCACAGGCCAGGCCTTCGCCACGACGTTCATGTCGCTCGTCCCGGTCTTCACCTTGAAGCCAGGCCGACCGCCATGCTGACGGATGGCCGTACGGAACGAACGGCTGAGCGCGGAGTCCCTGGCGCCCACTACCGCGTCCAGGCCACCGTTGGAGTGCACCTGCAGGCCCGCGACTCCGCAGGTGGCAGCCCGCAGCGCCTGCTCAGCCTGCACCGCCGGCACCCCGGGCGGCAGCCGGAACGAAACGGTCGCCTGTGCCCGCTGCTCCAGGCCATCACTGTAGCTGTGCAGCTTCCCGATGGTCATCTGAACCCGGCTGAAATCACCCGACTGACCGTCATCAGCCGTCATGACCCCGGCTTCTGCCTGGAGCAGCCGGCAGGCGTCCAGCAGGCGGTCCGCCGCGCTGGGTTCCCGACCGGCACTGTGGGACTCGGGGCAGGTGACGCTCAGCCACAGGGTGAGCTGCCCCTTGTAACCGAGCGTGACCGACTGCCAGCCGCTCGGTTCACCGATGAGCAGCAGGTCCGGCACCGGCAGGGTCTGCATGGCATGCCGGGCGCCGATGCTGTCGGGCGCCTCCTCGCCGACCGCACCGATGAGTGTGACGGTGAGGCGTTCCCGCAGCGCCGGTTCGCTGGCGAACGCCCGGCTCACCCCCGCAGCGTGACTGCAGAAACTGCCTTTGGCGTCCACGCTGCCACGGCCCCAGAGCCAGCCGTCCTCGATCCTGACGGGGATGTCACCGTGCACCGTGTCGATGTGACCCAGGCAGTACAGGTGAACCGGGCCGGAGCCCAGAACTGCCAGGCAGTTGCCAACCTCGTCGACCCAGGCACGGTCGAAGTGTGCTTCCATGTACCCCTGAAGCCAGGCGGCCACCGCGGCTTCCTGACCACTGGGACTGGGGATCGCCACGGCGCCTTCCAGCAGCTGCAGCGCAGCGGCGTCATCCACCGGCGGCCACTTCCTGCAGGGCGGTCCGGACGCGTTCTACTACCGCGTCGACTTCTTCAGGGGTGATGGTCAGCGGCGGCAGGAAACGGACGACGTTGGCGCCGGCTGCGACGGCCAGCACACCGTGCTGCTGCAGTGTCCGGATGACCGGCGCGGCCCGGGCCCGCAGTTCCATGCCGATCAGCAGTCCGCGTCCGCGGACGCTGCGGACGACCGCCGGGTCGAGTTCTGCCAGCAGGTCCCTGAAGTACTGGCCTGTCGCCTCGACCTGCTGCAGCAGCGGGGTGTCATGCAGTTCGCTCAGCACGGCCGTGGCCGCCGCGCAGCTGAGCGGGTTGCCGCCGAAGGTCGAACCGTGCCCGCCGGCTGGCATGGCTGCAGCGACCGGGTCGCTCATCAGCACGGCACCGATGGGGACGCCGCCGCCCAGGCCTTTCGCCAGGGTGACCAGGTCAGCCGTGACGCCGTAATGCTCTGCTGCCAGGAAACGTCCGGTGCGGCCGACGCCGGTCTGGACCTCGTCCAGGATCAGCAGGGCACCCCGTTCGGAAGTGACGTTCCGGGCTGCCTGCATGAACGCGGGTGTGGCCTCGTGCACGCCGCCTTCGCCCTGGATCGGTTCGAGGAGCACGGCGGCGGTCTGGTCGGTCACGGCTGCTTCGAGCGCTGCCGTGTCGTTGAAGGTGACGAAGTCGACCTCCGTGCCGTACGGTGCGAACGGATCACGGTAACGGGGCTCCCATGTCGCTGCGAGCGACCCCAGCGTCCTGCCGGCGAAACCACGCCTGAAAGCCACGATGCGTGACCGGCCTGTGGCGGCCCGCGCCCACTTCAGGGCAGCTTCGTTGGCCTCGGTGCCGGAGTTGGTCAGGAACACGCGGTTCAGTGGCGGCGGGACCAGCTGGAAGAGCAGGTCTGTGAACTCAGCACGGGTGTCGTTGCCGAGGCTCTGCGGGCTGACGATCAGCCGGGCGGCCTGCTCCTGGATCGCGCGGACCAGCCGCGGGTGCCCGTGGCCCAGGCTGGCGACGGCGATGCCAGCCATACAGTCGAAGTAGTGACGGTCATCCGCGTCCCAGACGCTCACGCCTTCACCACGGACCAGGGCGAGCCTGGGTTTGAACAGGCCGGAATCGTGCGCGGCGTTGCGCGCCATTACTTCGGAGTTGCTCATGCCCGTACCGTCGTACCCTGACCCGTCAGCGCCTGGCTGAGCGGTTCCGGCCGGCGGGCGTCCGCCAGCACCACAGCGCCGACTCCAGCGCGAACGGCCTCGGCGGCGCCGAGCAGCTTCTTGCGCATGCGACCCTCGGCCAGGGGCATGAACTGGTCGAGTTCACCCAGCGGCACCTCAGGCACGAGACTGGCCTCGTCCGGGTAGTCGGCGAGCAGGCCCGGTACGTTCGACAGGATGACCAGCCGGCTGGCGCCCAGGGCGGCCGCGACCGCTGCTGCGGCCCGGTCAGCATCGACGTTGAGCGGCACACCTTCAAAGCTGATCGCCGGCGGGCCCAGGACAGGCAGGTAGTCCTGGTCGAGCAGGCTGATCAGCAGGCCCGTGTTCACCTGGTCGACCGTGCCGGTGTGATCGTCGCGCAGCAGCTTCACGCGGCCGTTCTCGACCGAACGGACGGTGCTCTTGCGCGCGCCGACCAGCGTGCGCCCGTCCATGCCCGACAGGCCGACGCAGTTCACGCCGGCTGCCTGCAGCTGCTCGACCAGCCGGGCGTTGACCCGGCCCTGGCAGGCCAGCGTGAATATGTCGAGTGTTTCGCGGTCGGTGTAGCGGCTCGTGTAACCGCTCGGGCTCGTTACGAAGCGCGCGGGGTGACCGAGCTGCGCCGCGAGTTCGTTCGTCTCGTTACTGCCGCCGTGCACCAGGACCATGCGCGATCCTGCGTGCCACAGGTGGGCCACGTCGTGGACGAGTCCGCCGTAGTCGATGCCGGCAGCGCCACCGACCTTGACTGTCAGGATCACGGGTGCAGTCCCGGGAAACTCAGGCCGGTCGCTTCGGGCCAGCCTTCAGCGATGTTGAGCGCCTGCAGCGCATGCCCGGCGGTGCCTTTCATCAGGTTGTCGATCGCGCTCATGACCACTACCCGACCGGTGTCCGCGTTTACGGCCCAGCCGATGTCGCACCAGTTGCTGCCCGACAGGATGCGCGGGTCGGGCACGCGGTGCACGCCACGCTGACCTTTGATCAGCCGGATGAACGGTTCGTCCTTCCACGCCGTCCGGAACGCCGCTGCCACGTCTGCCTCGCTGACGCCGTCCGTGAACACGTGCAGCGTGACAAGGATGCCCCGCACCCGCTCTACCGCCGTCGCCGTCAGGTGAACCCGGGCACCGGGCAACGCCTGCGCGACCTCGGCCTCGTGGCGGTGGCCGACCGGGGCGTACGTGCGCAGCGCACCGGAACGGTCAGGGTGATGACTCCCCGGACCTGGCCGGTTGCCGGCAGCGCTGGAGCCGATCTTGGCGTCGGCGATGACGTCAGGGTTGCCGATCAGGCCGGCCCGTGCGAGCGGCGCCAGGCCCAGGATGGTCGCTGTGGCGATGCAGCCGGCGCCGGCGATGCGCTTCGCGCCCCGCAGTTCATCGCGGTGCAGCTCCGGTATCGCGCTGACGAAACTGTCCAGCAGTTCCGGCCGTGCGTGCGGCGCGCCGTAAGTGCGTTCGTACTGGCCGGCG
Organism: uncultured bacterium; assembly: GCA_964411415.1. Classification (GTDB taxonomy): domain Bacteria; phylum Deinococcota; class Deinococci; order Deinococcales; family Trueperaceae; genus CALDPK01. The sequence continues at coordinate 6,655 of CAYPKV010000010.1, read as the reverse complement.
TCGCGGAGCCTGAAGTCGGCCGCCAGGTCGATGATGCGGCCGGCCAGCGGCAGCACCTGGTCGATGCGGCTGACCAGTTCCAGGTGGGGGAGAGCGCTGACGACGAGGTCGGCCGGCTGCAGCTGCTCAAGCGGCGTGAAGCGCAGGCGGGTCACACCGCGCAGGTTCGGATGTGCGCTGGTGACGGGCTGGCCGGCCAGGCGCTCGCTCGTGACCTGGACGACGTTCAGGTGCGGGTGCTGCAGGGCCAGCCGCAGGAACTCGCCGCCCGCATAGCCGGAGCCGCCGAGGATGGCGACGGTAAGCGGCGTCACGCCAGGTGCCCCTGGACGTATGCGGCCATCCGGTCCGGGATGTTCACGCCGGTCGTGGTGATCGAGTTGCGGAACTCCATCGAGTGGTTGACCTCGAGGACGCGCAGGCCGGCCGGGCTCTCGACCACGTCGACCGCGACCATGCCGCCACCGACCGCCCGGGCTGCCGCGAGTGCCAGTTCACTCAGCTCGGGATGCAGCGGGCAGTTGCTGGCGACCGCGCCACGGGCGGTGTTGGTGATCCAGTCTGAGCTGGTGCGGTAGATGGCGCAGATCGCCTCGTCGCCCACCACGAACACGCGGATGTCCCGCCCGGGCTTGTCGACGTACTCCTGGATGTAGTGGATCTTGTGCTGCGGTCCGCCCAGCACCTCGCGGTGCTCGATGACCGCGCGGACCGCGTCCGCATCGGAAAGCCGCGTGACCATCCGGCCCCACGAGCCGGTGACCGGCTTCATGACGACCGGCCAGCCGAACTCCTCGCAAAGCTCAAGTGCGCCGTCCAGGCTGAACGCGACGCCGGTACGGGGCGTTGGCACGCCGGCTTGCGCCAGGGCCGCGTCGGTCGCGAGCTTGTCCCCGCAAGTGCGGATGACGCTGCTGCTGTTGATGACCAGGCTGCCCGCGGCCTCGTACAGCAGTGCGATGGCCAGCGACCGGGCCTGGGACAGGCAGCGGACCATGACGGCGTCTGCGCGCGGCAGTCCGTCCAGCGGGACGGTCAGCTGCGGCGCGTACACCCGCTGCACGTTCACGCCCCGGTCGGCCAGGGCCGCCAGCAGCAGCTCCTCCTCCGGCCTGAGCCGGTCGTGAACGAACGCGACCGTCCGCCCGCTGCCTTCTGTCACTCGCCCCAGTCCTCGTCCACTTCGGGTGCCAGGTCGAAGGTCAGCGGGTCAAGGCCGATCACCTCGAGCTCTGCGCCTTCGTCCGTGACGATCAGCTCGCCCAGCTGCAGTTCCGCCGGATCCGCTTCGACCTGGCCCCATGGTGTTTCGATGTTGTGGTTCATGACTTGCCCCCTGATACGGCTGATTTCGAATCGAAAGGTCAGCCTGGTTCTGCTGCCTTTGTCCGGCAGCGAGAGGGGCATCGTAATGCGTTGTTGGGCGCCGCGTCAATTGGCGGGATAATGCCGTTTAGGGCGAGGTTTCTGCTAAATTTGACTTGTGCTTTTCGATGGGGCGCCCAGAGGCGTTCCGGCCCTCTGGTCACATCGCGTCGCAGGCCTGAGGCTTACGAAACATAAGTTGAGGGGCCAGCCAGCTGGTTCACATTTGTTTCTGAGTAATCTCATACCCACCCTGCCTATGCTGCCAGTGGAGGAAAAACATGAACAGAACGACCACGCGTGGTGGACTTCGGTCCCGTCAGGCTGGCCTCTGGGCACTGCTCGCCCTCACCGCCCTGCTGCTCAGCGCCTGCAGCCGGGGTGGCAACGCGGATCCTGGCGCCCAGGAATACTCGACAGGTACGGTGCAGGTGCACGGGTACAGCGGCGGGGACGCCACTGTGGACATCTACGCTGATGGTGGAGTCAACGTGCAGGTCGGTACGGGAACACTGAATGCCGATGGCGCGTTCACCTGGCAGCTGGATGTCCCGTCAGCCGACGCGCTCTACGCCTGGGACGATTTCCCGTACTTCCAGGGTGCCGCCGCTACGGCCCCCGATGCGCAGATCACGAGGGCTGAGGCCTTCATATTCGCAGACGACCCGAGTCAGGAGCTCCTGCTTGACCATTCCGACTACCCGGCAACTGTGCAGACAGGCGGGGTGGTGGGGCTGCTGATGTACTCGGACACGGCCAACACCATCACGCTGGGTGGTGAGCTCACCCTCAGCTTCGTGAAGGGCTGGAACATCCTGGCAGTCGACTTCGTGGACGTGCCCGCCGATCCGCTTGAAACGCAGGAGATCATGCTGCGGATGGGAACGCCTGCGGACGTGCATCTGCACTACCTGGGCATGGGTCCGGCTTCGCACTGAGCGAGAGCTGCGAACCTGTCTGTGCCGGCCTGCTCCCATTGTCAGGCCGGCACACGAGTTTGCTTCAGTCCACGGCCAGCCCTGCCAGCCTCCGGTCAAGCTCAGCCCTGGAAATCTCACCGATGTGCCGGTACTGCAACGTACCGTCGGAACTGAAGAACAGCGTCGTCGGCAGGCCGTAGCTCCTGAAGTGCCGTCCCAGCTGGCTCTGCTGGCTGTGCCAGACGTTCGGGGCTTCGATGGCGTGCTCCTGCAGGAACGACTGGACCTCGCGCGTGCCGGACGTCTGGGTGACGAACGCGAACGTAACGTCCTCGTACGCCCGGTCTGCCTCGGCGAGCATCGGCAGTTCCCGGCGACAGGGCAGGCACCACGGTTCCCACAGGTTGATGACCAACGGCTGTCCAAGCTGGCTGGTGAGGCTGACTGGCTCTCCGGACAGCGTATGCACCGTCTGATCCGGCAGTGCGAGCGCCTCGCTGGGCTGTTCGGTCGTCAGCAGGGTCGCGGCGCCCCAGGCCAGCAGGCTGATTACGGCCGGTGGCAAGGCGGCACGGCCGACCCGGGTGATGAAGCTGTAAACGAGGGCGGCGGCCAGGCCCCAGGCGGGGCTGAAACCGCCCTGCCAGATGTACAGGATCGAGAGCGGATCAGACCGGTACGTGGTCAGGTTCTCGAGCACGAAGCCGAGTCGGGCAGCGATCACTATGATGAAAACGGTGTTCCAGGCCCAGTCGGCCAGGCGGGGCTGTGGCTGTCTGCGGGCCGCCAGCTGGGCGGCGATGACGAGTACGGCCAGGGCGACCAGCGCGCTGAAACGGACGGAAGACAGGACGATCGGCCCCAGTTGTATCTCGGTCATCACCTGCAGTCGGTTATAGCGCGTGAACTGAAGAGTGGCTGTTCGTGCGGGCGGCTGTCATCAGCTTTGCCTATAACCCTGCGGTGGTGAGGTGCTATCGGGTGCTACGCTCGTTGCATGAGCACGGTTTCATTGAAGCAACAGTTATCAGCGTGGCTTCTGCTCCTGCTGCTGCCAGTTGCCATGGCTCAGACAGAGGAGCAGGCTGCGTTCGCACTGGTCGATGCTGAGCTTAACGGGCTCTGGAGTCAGGTGCAGGCTGTCATTCAGGATGACGTTTATGCAGAACAGCAACTGGGTCAACGGCAGTGGCTTGCGTACCGCGACTGGTACGCTACCGCCTCCACCGGCATCGTGGAAGGCGTGACTGACGAGGAGTTACATGAATCGCCGCACTACTGGGAGCAGCTGTCCCTGGCAACCAGTCAGCGGATCGAGTACCTGCAGGCGTGGCTCAACACCCATGAGCTGGACGGCGTTTTCGATCCAGTACGCCCGGGTGTGTGGGTCGACGGGTACGGCGGCAGGCTGAGCCTGTCGTTGGCCGAAGACGGTGAGTCGTTTGATTTCGAGATCAGCGTCGTCCGTGGGCCTACCTGGCACAGTGGTGACATCGCTGGGCAGATTGTGTTCGGTCCCCAGACTGCGCGCTACACCGAAGAGCTGCCGACCGATGAGGTGCTGCACCTGACTTTCATCAGGCGTGGCGCGCTGATCGAGATCATCGGTGAGAACACGAACTGGTACCACGGTGCGCGTGCGTACTTCGACGGAACCTACGCGTGGCTGGGAGAGACGGGCGACTCTGACTGAGTCTGCGAGTGTTCGCTACTCGCCGGCTGACCACACCGCCAGCTCATAACCGTCCGGGTCTGTGAAGTGGAAGCGCCGTCCACCCGGGAAGCTGAAGATCGCGCGGCTGATACGGGCGCCGGCGGCCTCGACGCGGGCCTGCATGCCCTCCAGGTCGTCCGTCCTGAGGATCACCAGCGGCCCGCCGGGGTTCGGGGTGCCGCTCGTGGTGAAACCACCGGTCAGGCTGCCGTCGCTGAACTCCGTGTACTCAGGCCCGTAATCCGTGAACGTCCAGCCGAACAGCGCGCCATAGAACGCCTTGCTGCGGGCGATGTCGCTGACGTTGAACTCGATGTTGTCGATGCGGGTGGACAT
>CAYPKV010000010.1:0-2220 GCA_964411415.1 uncultured bacterium | reverse complement strand
ACTGCAGTATAGGGGCCGCGTGTCCATCGTGGCGCCGGGGCGACATGTCGAAGATTCGCGGAATATTCGACACGTTCGGGCGACGTGTACAGTGGGTGTACATGTCGCCCGTAAGCGGTCAGTAGCCAGCGAAGTTGTTGCTGTCCGTGGTGAGCAGCTGTAACAGCCGGGTGTTGACGAAAACCTTCTCCCGTCCGGCGTTCCGCTCCTCAAGGACGCCGATGCGCACCAGCTCATGCAGATGTTTCGATGCCGTCTGCCGCTCCATGAGGCCACTGTCGACCACATTGGCAATGCGGGCATACGGCCACATGAAGACGACATCCAGCAGTTCCTGCCTGTAGATGCGCGGCAACTCACCCCGGACGTAATCCCGTGTCGCACTCATCAGGTCGCGCATGGCATCGATCTTCGCCAGCGTCCAGGCGGCAGTCTGTTCCACACCCTGAATCACGAACAGCAGCCAGGGTTGCCAGGCGGCATCTGAAGTCACGTCGAGCAGCAACTGGTAATACTCTGTCCGGTTCTCCAGGAAGTAGCGGCTGAGATACAGCACCGGTGAGGTGAGCAGTCCCGTCTCAATCAGGTAGAGGCTGTTGAGCACCCGCCCGGTGCGTCCGTTGCCATCCGTGAAAGGGTGGATGGCTTCGAATTGATAGTGGCCCATGGCGAGCCTGACGAGTGGGTCGAGCACGCTGCCTTCTTCATGGAGAAACACTTCCCAGTCTGCGAGCAGGTCCCGCAGCAGCCGTTCGCCACGCGGTGGCGTGTAGATGACTGCGCCCGTATGGCTGTTCACGAGCTTCACGTCCTGCTCTGTACGCACGCGAGTCTCGACGCCACGTATCCTGGTCGCGATCGTCTCGGCTGTCCGGACACCGAGGGGACGCGCTTTCATGATGTCGAATCCTGCCATGAGTGCTTCCCGGTAGCGCAGGGCCTCGCGCGTGGCGGGATCGGCGTTGTTGCCAGCGGGCAGCGCCTGAAACAGCTTGTCGGCCGTGGTGACGATGTTCTCGATCTCAGAGCTGGCACGGGCTTCCAGCAGCGGCAGCGTGCTTATGAGGATGTTCTGATTGGGAATCAGCCGTACTGCCTGACTCAACTCAGAGAGCGCTGTCCGGGCGGGGATCGCGGCTTTCAGTACCTCCCGGCTTTCCAGCCCGGCATCCCTGCGGAGTGGCGGCAGCGCGTTATACGGCTCTTCACTTGACCAGACAGCAGCAGGCATGGCGACATAGTACACGACATGTCGAAGATTCGCGGAATATTCGACACGTTCTGGCGATATGTACAGTGGGTGTACACGTCACGTGCAGGCCCCCGGGTGCTATAACACCACCAGCCGGCAAACCAGCCACCGGCATCAGGGGGCCAGAACAGCATGGCAACGCTCGTGTACGGCATGAACCAGTCACTCGATGGCTACGTAGACCATGACAGGTTCGCACCTGATGATGTGCTGTTCGGGCACTTCATCGCACAGACCCGCAGCCTCACCGGCAGCATCTACGGCCGGCGGCTATACGAACTCATGCACTACTGGGACGTGGACCAGCCGGGCTGGACCAGTGCGGAGCAGGAGTTCGCCGAAGCCTGGCGACGGGTGCCGAAGTGGGTAGTTTCCACGACCCTGCAGCAGGTCGGGCCGAACGCCACACTGGTGAGCAGCGGCGCAATCGGGTACCTCAGCGAATTGAAGGCCAGGTTGTCTGGCGAGATCGAGGTCGGCGGAACGGTTCTGGCCCGCAGCCTGACCGATGCTGGCCTGATCGACGAGTACCGCATTTACCTGCATCCCGCGGTACTCGGCAATGGAACGCCGTTCTTCAACGGCTTCACGCCGCGGCTGAAGCTCGCGGATCTTGAGCGTATAGGCGAGAGCGCGGTAAGGATCAGCTACGTGCCAGTGAAGCCCGGTGAACCTGGCCGGATTCGGGACGCGCAGCCATGAGTTTGAACAACCCTGAGATCCTGGCGACGGCTGCGGAAGCCCGTTCCCTTGCGCTGTCGAGACTGGTGCAGTCGAACAGGTTCCGCAGGTCAGCTTCGGCCGAGCTGGTCAGGCGAACCGTGTAGCTCACTGCCCACTCAGTTCATCCAACACGTCTGAGGCTGTTCGGGTTTCTCCTGCGGCTATCTCACGCTGCCCAAGAGCGAGGATCTTGAGAAGTGCAAGTGTTTCCTGAGTCTGCTCGTACGCTCTGATGTCCTGGGGGA
>CAYPKV010000009.1:0-31621 GCA_964411415.1 uncultured bacterium | reverse complement strand
TCCAGCCCTCCGAAACGCTCTGGAGCCTCGCCCAGCGCTACGGCACGACCGTTGATGAGCTCAAACGACTGAACAACCTCAGCGACGACCGTCTGTCGCTCAACCAGGTGCTCAACTTACCGGCTGCCGCCGCTGTGGCACCGGCCGATACCCCGGCAGCACCCTCAGCGCAGGCAACCCCAGCCGCACCGGCCAGCAACCAGGCAGCCGTGGCGGCTGTTTCATATCCGGATGCGGAGACGTACACGGTCCGGCCGGGCGACAGCCTCTACAGCATCGCCCAGGCTTACGGTTTCACGCTGGAAGAGTTCATGGCCATCAACGCCCTGCGTTCAGACGTGATCAACCCCGGCCAGATCCTGAAGACCCGCGGAGTGTCCCAGGACGGCCGCTTCGTCACCATCGTACAGCCCGGTGACAGCCTCGACATCATCGCGCGGCGCCACGGCATCAGCTCCACCCAGCTGGCCGCTGCCAACGGCATCAACCTGCATACCGTCCTGAACCCCGGCCATCGCCTGGTCGTTCCTGACGCCAGCTTCGTCGTCGCCGGTGAACTCGAATCATTGCCCGACATGGGTGGCGCCGCCGGCCCGACGATCACCGTGCAGCCTGGCGACAGCCTGTGGAGCATCTCGCGCCGCACCGGTACCAGTGTCGAAGCACTCATGGCCGAGAACGGCCTGACCAGTGAGACCCTGCGCGCCGGCATGAGCCTGCGCCTGGTCGGTGGCACCGGCACTTCTGCCGCTGCTACAGCCACTGCAGCTGCCGCTGCTCCCGCTGCCACCGCCGCTGCGGTCGCCGGCACCGCCGAGATGATCTGGCCCGCCAGCGGTGTCATCACCTCACGCTTCGGCTGGCGCTCCCTGCGCATCGGCGGAACGAACATGCACTACGGTCTGGACATCGACGGCAACACCGGCGATCCCATCTACTCCGCTACTGCCGGTGTCGTCACTTTCAGCGGCTGGCGCGGCGGTTACGGGAACCTGGTCATTGTCGAAGCCGCGAACGTGGAGTACTATTACGCGCATGCCTCTGAACTCCTGGTCTCCCCGGGCACCATCGTCGCTCCGGGCACACTGCTCGCCAGGATCGGCGCTACCGGTAACGTCACCGGTTCACACCTGCACTTCGAGATTCGCGTTGACGGCAGTCCGGTCGACCCGCTGCCACTGCTCGAAGCCCACGCCGGCAGCCGCTGACCGAGCGGACCTGCAGGTGCTCAGCAGTTCAGGGCCCCGGAGGCTGACTTGCAGCTTGTAGTTATCGGTGACATCCATGCTCAGGACATCAAGCTGTGGCGCATGCTCCGGGAGACCGGACTGGCGGACCGTGACCGCCGTCCCACAGAGCGCGCCCTGACTGACGAGGATTACCGCCTGGTACTCCTGGGCGACCTTGTTCATGCCAAGAGCCGGGAACGCTACAGCGAACTCACTGGCGTCCGTGACTACGACGAGTACAATCCGGACCACCTGCGCCTGGCCGAACAGAAGCAGGAGGAGTTCCTGCGTGGTGTGAAGGCTTTCCAGGATCAGCTGCCCGAGGGCCGTATGGTCATCCTGATGGGCAACCACGATTTCAACGCGGTGACCGCCCAGGGCCCCCTGCGCACCGATGACGTGACCCACCTTGAGTGGAAGGAAGGCACCGAGCTCCCTGAGGACCTGTTCCGCTGGGTGTCCTCGTGGCCTTACGAGTTCGTCGAGTCGGGCATCCACTGCGCCCACGTCGGTCCGTTGCCGGAGCACAACACGTTCGACCAGGACTTCTACCTGGAGAACCGGCGCCGCTGGCTGCAGGTTGACCGTGACTTCCTCGCAGACACACCCCATCGCCTGGGTGTTTACGGCCACACGCCCGTCCGTGGCGGCCTGAACCTGGCGTCGCAGGGTAACGCCATCCTGCTTGATTCGAACGGCTTCCGCGACGAGTACTCGTGGCTGCTCGTCGACATCATGCCGGACAGCTACCGCCTGCGCCTGCAGGGCCTGTACTTCGACGAGATCATCCAGCGCTGAACAGCAACAGCACGCGTTACTGAACCGATACGCTCCCTGAAGACGGCACGAACGCCGCCCATACCTTCAGGCCCGCGAGGTTCACGATGCTGCCTTCTTCGTCCACGAACACGACTCCACCGGCCGCTCCTGCGGTTCCCAGTCGCCATTCACCCTGGGTGGTACGCCCGTTGAGCAGCAGGGTGGCCTGACCACCGGTATCCAGCGGGATGTAAAGGCGTCCTTCCGTATCGGCGGGCAGCTGCCGGGCCGTTACACGGGCGATGAGCACCGCATCGACCAGCACATCCGACTGTGACGCTCCACGCAGCCACATGTAAGAGTCGCTTGACGCCTGGTACACGAAACGGCTCTCGTTCGAGCCGTAACTGATGACGGCGTTGCGGGCGGCGTCGGCGACCTCGGTCAGTTCCGGGATGACGTTGCTCACCTGCCTGGTCCGCTCCAGTCCGAGTGCACTGACTGCGCTGCGCAGGTCACTGCCATCTGCGTACAGGTTGTACGGCGCCGAGCGGCTCGCCTCACGCCGGAACTGCACGCCACCGGGGCGCTGGGCGTTGATGGTGCCGCCCCGGTCCCCTATCTGGGCCAGAGCTTCCGGCGATCCACCGTCATGAACGAGCACGCCACCGAACGCGGCGGCAAGGTCCAGGAAGTACGGCCGCGCACTGCGGATAGGTCCGACCGTGCCAGGGTCCTGGTTGTAGTAGACGGCCATCAGTCGCGTGATGCCCCCTTCAACCGGCATCTCGGCGATGAAGTCCGCACTCGCCAGGCCAGTCTGCGGGAAGCCTGACTGGGTGTTGTCCAGCAGCACCGCCAACGGCGTGCGGCGGTTCTCCAGCACCTCGCGGTTCAGGGTGAACAGTGGGACGCCATCGCCGTCCTCGATGCCATCGGGCGATTCAGCGAGGCCGAGGCCATCATCGGTCTCCGCCTCACGGGTCTGGCCGGCCTCATCGAAGTTGCCGCCTTCGATAACGTTATCGATCCGGTTGCTCGGAGTCTGAGCAGGTCCATCGGGTGCCGCGCCGATCATTGGCGCTCCAGCCTCGACGTCACCGGTCTCATCCGCCTGCAGCTGCGGTTCAGCAGCAGGCACTTCGGTCGGCGTCACCGCCGTCGCAGGATCATCTGGCGGGAAGTCCGTGGTGACGTCGGCTTCCACTCCTTCCTGCACCTCGCCCACGTCCGGTGCGACCGGGGCTTCCCCGACCACCAGGTCGTCTTCACCCGGGCCAGGCGCCGGTTCTGTCACAGGCTCGGGCTCCGGCTCAGGCTCCGGCTCAACTACCGGTTCGGGCTCAGGCTCAGGATAGGCGATCGGTTCCGGTTCTGGTTCGGGCTCTGCCACCGGTTCTGGTTCGGGCTCCGGCTCAACGACGGGCTCCGGTTCAGGCTCCGGTTCGGGCTCAACTACCGGTTCGGGTTCGGGTTCAGGCTCAGGTTCCACAACTGGCTCTGGTTCCGGTTCAGGTTCGGGCTCCGGCTCCGCCACAGGCTCTGGTTCCGGTTCAGGTTCCGGCAACACCTATTCCGCCACCTCCACCTCGGGTTCAGGCATGGGAATCGGCAGTTCAGCGGCCTGTTCCATCGGCTGCATGACCAGGTCTTCGACGTCCAGCTCCTGATCCGGCAGTTCGGCCAGAGGCAGGTCAGGGATGACCGGTTCTGGGTCCGGAATGACCGGAAGCGGTACTTCGGCCGGTACCGGTGGTACGGGATCAGGCTGCGGCTCGGACTCGGGTTCCGCAACGGGCTCGGGCTCAGGTTCCACCACGGGTTCTGGCTCGACGACGGGTTCCGGTTCGGCAACCGGTTCTGGCTCAGGCTCAGGCTCTGCCACTGGCTCGGGCTCCGGGACTGGTTCCGGCTCCACCACGGGCTCCGGCTCAGGTGCCGGCTCCTGCACAGGCGGGTCAGCAACTGCCTCCGTACCTGCACCCGGCTCCTCGACTGCAGGCTCGTCAGCGGTTTCCGGCGCTTCCGGGTCGTTGGCGGGCGGCTGCTGCGTCACGGTTTCCGGCTCCGGCGATTCAGCAAGTTCGTCTTCCGAGGAGCGCGCCTGCGGGTCGCCTTCGTTATCGGCCCCGACCATCGGCTCAGGCGCCAGCGGTGCGGGTGAATCGACGGTAGCGGCATCAGTCGTCTGCTCAGCGAAAGCAGGCGTACCGACGTCGATCACGATGAACTGCTCCGGCACATCCTGCGGCCGCTGCAGCCAGGCAGCCAGGATCATCAGCAACAGTGCCAGGTGCAGGGCAACCGACAGCAGTGCGGCACGCCGCTTGTCGGGGTCCCTGAAAACCTCGCTGATGGCACTGAAAGGGTTCACGGCTAATTACCTGTTGAGATAGCGATCCTGGTGCCACCGGCGGCGGTGATCAGGTCCATGACGCGCACGGTCAGCCCGTGCGTGATGGTCTGGTCCGCCCTGAGCACGACGACGCTCTGGCCGCGCCGCTCGATCTCGGCACGCAGCTCGTCCACCAGCGTCGCTTCCGTCACTTCAGCAGCACCGACGTAGATGGTGTCATCGGCGGTGATGGTGACTACCGGCAGCTCGCCGAGCTGCGGCAGAGCGGTCGTCGCCTGTGGCAGGTCGACCGGCAGCGCCTGGTTGACGGTTATGAACGTGGTCGAAACCATGAAAAATATAAGCAGGTTGAACACGACGTCAACCATCGCAGTCATGTCCAGGACGGGAGCGGGCCTGCTGCGGCGCAGGTGGCGGCGGCTGCGCACGTCAGACTTCCGCTGGGGTCGCGGGACGGGCCGCGCGTCTCTCCTCGCGCCGATCCAGCACGACCTGAACGACGTTGCCCATCAGTTCCTCACGGCGACGTTCGATCTCGGTCAGCATCTTGTCCACCCGGCTGGCCAGGTAGTTGTGGCCGATGAGCGCGGGGATCGCGAGGATAAGACCGGCAGCGGTCGTTACCAGCGCCTGGCCGATACCCCCGGCGAGCGCTTCCGGGTTGCCGATGTTCAGGTCAGCGAGCTCGCCGAACGCGATGATCATGCCCGTGACGGTACCGAGCAGACCGAGCAGCGGTCCCAGCTGAGCGATCGTTGACAGCGGCCGCAGACCGCTGGAAAGGTGCTGCTCCTCCAGGATGAGTCCTTCCTGGAACGCGGCTTCCACGGCCGGCCGGCCATACGGGATGCGGGTGAGCGCCTTGTGCAGCACGCGGCCGACCGGGCCACCGTGCTCACGGCTGACGCGGACAGCCGCTTCAAGGTCACGGCTCAGGACCGCAGAGTTTACCTGCTCCATCAGCACGTCAACATCCATCCGCTCACGCGACAGCTTGAACAGCCGCGTGAAGAACAGGTAGACGGCGTAAACGGAGATCAGAACGATGACAAGGAGGACGATTCCTCCGCTAAGCAACAGATCCATCTGTGACCTTCCAACCCCCGATCAACTGTCCTCAATGCTATGTGGCCCTGCTTAAGGCCGCATGAGAGCGACTCGGCGGTTACTTAACCTGGTCAGCCGGTGTTGCGCAGGGCGGCAGCGACCCCCTGCAGGCTGACCATCATGGAGTATTCCAGTTCGCTCCGCTCCGGACTGTCCGCTGGCTCACTGCGTATGCGGCTGAGCAGCTCAACCTGCAGGTAGCTGATGGGATCGACGTACGGGTTGCGCAGTTCAACGGAGCGGGCCAGGGTACGGTCGCTCTCCATCAGTGGCGTCCCCGTGACCTCGAGCACCAGTGAACGGGTCAGGCTGAACTCGCTGACTATCCGCTCACCGAACGGCCCGCGCAACGGTTCCGGTACGAGCGTGAGCCACGAACGGAACACCTGCATATCGCTCTTGGCCAGGCTCATCTGAGCGAAGTCGATGACCGTACGGAAGAACGGCCACTCCCGGTACATGCGCTGCAGCTGCTCCATCCCGACCGCCGCCAGCCCCGTGCCCAGCCCGTACCAGCCGGGCAGTATCGCCCGCGACTGGGTCCACGAGAACACCCAGGGGATGGCCCGCAGGTTCGCCAGTGACCGGTCGCCCTTGCGGCGGGCCGGCCGCGAGCCGATCTGCAGGCGGCTGATCTCCTCTATCGGCGTGACCGTGTGATAGAAATCCAGGAACCCGTCGGCCTCGAGAAGTTCACGGTAGTGGACGAACGCGGCATCACTCGCCCGGGTCAGCACCTCACGGAATTGCGCAGGCGGCTGACTCGGTTCGCCCGCATCCCGCGCTGAGGAGATGAGGAAGGCATGGACGAGCTGCTCCAGGTGCCGGTGTGCCAGGTCCGGGTCAGAGTAGCGGGCGCTCAGCGCCTCACCCTGTTCGGTGATGCGCATGCGGCCGGCCAGTGACCCGGGAGGCTGCGCCAGGATGGCCATACCGGTCGGACCGCCACCACGGCCGATGCTGGTTCCCCGGCCATGGAATATGCGCCAGCGGACACCGGCACTGCGACAGGCCGCAGCGACACCTTCCTGCGCCTCGTACAGTGCCCAGTTGGCCGTCAGGAAGCCAGCGTCCTTGTTCGAATCCGAGTAACCGATCATGACTTCCTGGCTGCCGCGCCGCTGCACGTGCTGCAGGTAGGCAGGTATGGCGAGCAGCTGCCGGAGCACACCCGGGGCGTTCGCCAGGTCCTCGCGGGTTTCGAACAGCGGTGTGATGTCCAGGTCGGTCAGGCCTGCCTCACGGGCCATGACCAGCACCTCGAGGATGTCGCTCACCCCTTCGGTCATCGACACTACGTAACTGCCGACCGACTCCCGTCCGTAACGCCGGATCGCAGCTGACATCGCCTCGAGAAAACCGAGCACCTGGCGTGACTCTTCACGGAGTTCGCTGTTGCGCCCGGTGAGCGGGCGACTCGAATGCAGCTCCCGCACGAGCAGTTCGCAGCGTTCCTCCTCGCTCAGCTCCTGGTAGTGGAAGGTCACGCGTGCCTGCGCGAACAGGTCGGCGATGACCCGCTCGTGCACTGCAGAGTTCTCGCGGGTATCGAGCGCCGCCAGGTGGAACCCGAACGTGCGGGCACGGTACAGAGCGGGCCGGACGAACGCCCGCGCAGCCCAGCTGTTGCCACCTTCGCTCAGGGCTTCCTCGAGCAGTGCGAGGTCAGAGGCGAAACCTTCACTGCCGCCGGGGTAACGGCCCGTGCCGTCCAGCTCAGCGTTCAGACCGTGGTGCATCAGCCAGATGAGCTGCCGGAACGGTTCGTCTGGGAACCGTTCCCTGGCGCCGGGCAGCTCCGCGAGGCGTCCCGCCAGCTTCCCGCGCAGCAGTGCCGGCACCTCGGTACGGTCTTCCCACAGTGACAGCCGCTGCACCAGTCCATCCATGTCAGCGAGCGCGGACCCGAGGGCGACTTTGGACTGCAGGGCGAGTGCCTCACTGAACACTTCCGGGCTGACCAGCGGGTTGCCGTCACGGTCACCGCCGATCCAGCTGCGGAAGCGCACCAGCGGTGGCAGCGCAGCCGGCGAATCAGCTCCGAAGTAGCTGCCGAACGCCTGCTCCACGTCTGCCAGGATGCGCGGCAGTTCACTCAGAATGGAGCGGCGGAAGTAGTACAGAGCGCTCTTCGCCTCGTCGATCACCCGGGGCTTGTCAGCAGGCAGTTCACGCGTCTGCCACAGCGTGGCGATCTCCGCCCGGATCTCAGCCATGAGTGACTGGCGGCTGGTGGGCGACAGGTCACGTTCCGCCAGGCTGCGGACCGCCTGGGCGATGCGTTCCAGTTTCAGGCGCACCGTGTAGCGTTTGACCTCAGTCGGGTGCGCCGTGATGGTCAGCTGCACGTCCAGGTTGTCCAGGAAGTTCCTGACTTCGGTAACCGACCAGCCTTCATCGAGCAGCACGCGGAAAGCCGCCATGACCGACTCGGCCCGGGGCTCACTGCTCGTGGCGACTGCCTCGCGTTCGCGGTTGACGCGGACCCGGTGGATCTCCTCCGCCAGGTTCACGAGCTGGAAGTAGGTGCCGAAAGCACGGATGAGCAGGTTGCACTCACTGCGGCTCAGACTGCTGATGAGTTCACCAAGCTGGCTGCCCGCCCGGGTGGAGCCGCCCCGCACCTGCTTCGTCAGTTGCCGAACCTGTTCGACCAGTGCGAACAGCTCCTCGCCCTCGAACTCACGGATGACGTCACCCAGCACGGTAGCCAGGAAGTCGACGTCAGCGCGCAGGGCGGCGAAGCTGTCATCGCCGCTCATGCCGGCAGCCACCACTGCACACGCTCTATCGAGGTGGCCCGTTCCCGTTCGGTCGTGATGATCACACCGCACAGCGCCGCCCGGCCTTCCTCAGCCGGCTTGAAGCGCTGTGGCCGCTTGGTGGAGAAGCGCCAGTGCACTTCCTCGTACCCCATGCCGATGGCCGAATCCTGGATGCCGGTCATGCCAGCATCGGTGATGGCTGCCGTGCCGCGGTGCACCGCCTCGTCCGCAGTCTGGACGTGGGTGTGGGTGCCGATCACCGCAGCCGCGTGCCCGCGCAAGTGCCAGCTGAGCACGCGTTTCTCGCTGGTGGCTTCAGCGTGCAGGTCGACGAGCAGCGGAACACCTGCAGGTACCTGGGCGATAAGCCGGTCTGCAGCCGCGAAAGGGTCATCGACTGCTTCCATGAATATCCTGCCCAGCAGCTGCCCGACCGCCAGGCGTTCACCGCCGGCTGACTCGATGACGGACAGTTCGACTCCCGGGGTGCCAGGCGGGTAGTTGGCAGCCCGGAGCAGCCGGGGTGTCTCCTCCAGCAGCTCCGGAGTCTCACGCTGATCCCACGTGTGGTTGCCCATCGTGACCAGGTCGATGCCCATGTCACGCAGTTCGAAGAAGTGCTTGCGTGACAGTCCCCTGCCCGCCGTGGCGTTCTCGCCGTTGGCGACCACCAGGTCGAAGTCAGCCCGGTGCACCTCCAGGTACTCACGGGCAGCCTGCCGGCCGGGCGTGCCGAAGATGTCACCGATGAACAGGATTCGCACAACCCAAACTACCAATTTGAAGGGCAGCCGTTCAGCCCGGGCATGCTAGGCTGCCAATCTGAATGGAGTTCGACCCGACTGACCGCCGTATCCTGCAGATCCTGCGCGAGGACGGACGCGCCTCGCACGCAGCCATCGCCAAACAGGTGCAGCTGTCCGCCCCCGCTGTTGGTGAACGCATCCGCAAGCTCGAGCAGGCCGGCGTCATCCGCGGCTTCCGGGCGGACATAGATCCACGTGCCCTGGATCTCGACGTCGCTGCGTACGTGTGGATCGCCCCGCAGCCTCGCAAACCGGCCGGGGAACTCGTCAGCCGCCTTGCTGCGATGCCGGAGATCGAACGGTTGCACTCGGTCGCCGGCCCCTACAGTTACCTGCTCCTGGTGCGCGTGAGCAGCACGGGGGAACTCGACCGGTTCCTGGACAGGCTGTTCATGCTCGAAGGCGTTGAACGGACCGAGACCACGATGGTGCTGAGCACGGCAGTCGACCGGCCCGCCTGGCTGCCGTTCCTGGCAGCGCAGCAGGACTGAACTCAGTCCGGCTCGACCGCTTCCCTGAACCACTCCGGCAGCCGGCCTGACTGCCTCCTGAGAAACTTCGGAAAATCCGCGTCCAGCAGGTACGTCACGGCGTAGTCATCGTGCCCCCGGACGCTGCGCCCGTACGCCTGCACGACGCTGAGGCAGGTGCGCCAGTCGTACCACTGCGGGTCCTGCTCCATGCGCGCCCGGACCTGGGCGTCCCCCAGGTTGGCGTACGGGATCTTGCAGATGATCTGCCAGCGCGACAGGTCATCGGCAAGGTCGATGCCTTCGGTCATGCTGGGGGTCAGCAGCACGGTGGCATCGGGGCTGCTCATGTGCCGGTACAGCGCGGCGTCGCGGCCACTGCTGTCGGTGTGGGTGACGATGCGGTCCCGCTGCAGCGCCGGCAGGTTGCGGTGCAGCCAGGCTGCGATGCGGTACGAGTGCGTGTGGATGACGCCTTTCTCGCCCGGGTGTTCCTCCATCACCGTGTTCACTGCTTCAGTCAGCAGCGGCAGTTCCTGCTCCAGGTAGTGACGGGTCAGCCGCGCGGACGGACGCACCCGGATCGGCCGGTTCGCCACCGGGAAGTGCGAGGGGACCGTGATCACTTCAGCGTCTTCACTGTCGATGCCCAGGCTGCTCAGGTAAGTGTCCGGATCGAGGATCGTGGCTGAAAGCATCAGCACGCGGCGGCCGTGCCGGAACAGAGCGTCGTGCGCGAAGGCGCTCACCCTGACCGGTTTGAACGTGACTGACTGCCCTTCGCGGTTGCGGGTTGCATCGACGACCCAGTCGGTACTTCCGTCATCACGGGAGCTGATCACTTCATGCAGTCGCCGGGCAGTCGATTCGATCCACTGCCGGGTCCGCAGGTGGGCGATGCCGATCTCACTGGCGATCGGCACTTCTTGGATCCGCTCTTCCAGATCCCCGGCCCGGCGGTCCAGGTGAGGCAGCAGTTCCTCAGCCCAGTCGAACCAGCCTTCCACATCAGTGAGCTGCGGCAGGCGCAGCTGGACACCGGCCCCGGCCAGGGCCTGATCGCTCACCGTCGCCTGTACGAACGACATCAGGGCAGCTTCGGCGTTGTGGGCTTCGTCGAGCACCAGCAGTTCCCGCTCACCGAAACCTCCGGACCAGTTGAGTTCAGCCAGGTAGTAGGCGTAGTTCATGGTGGTGCCCTGGGCCGCGATGGCCACGTCCTTGGCGGTGAAGTACGGACAGTCTTCGCATTCCGGCAGTTTCCGGCCGGCCAGGCAGGGGGCCGCCGCTGCGTGGGTCGGTGCGATGAGGCACGGGTAGTTCGCCCGGCCCTTCATGAGGGCCAGGTCGCGGAAGTCAGCGACGTACTGCTCCTGCAGCAGCTTCTGGGCGGTGACGATGTAGGCACTGCCGCTCTCGCGCGCCAGCGTCACGGCGATGCCGGACTTGCCCGAGCCGGTCGGGGCTTCGATGACCACGAACCGCTTGCCGGCGCTGAAGGCATCCCGGGCAGCGTCGATAGCTTCTTTCTGGCCGGGTCTGTACTCACGGTATGGGAAAGCTGAAGTGGTCACCAGCCTGAGGCTAGCATGCGGCCGTCAGCCCGCCTGAAAAGCAGAACCGGAGCCGCAGGGAAACCCTGGACTCCGGTCAGATGGTGCCGAGGACGGGACTTGAACCCGTACAGCCTTGCGGCCACTAGCCCCTCAAGCTAGCGCGTCTACCAATTCCGCCACCTCGGCAGGTGACTCAGCGCAAAGGGAATGATACTTGTCCTGAAGGCATGACGTCAAGCAATGTCACTCGTTCGCTGCGGGTTAACATTACCGGCCCATGACCCAGCCCCTGCCTGCAGACGCCCGAAAGATCCTGGTGGCCGGGACCTCCGGGGCGGGCAAATCGACGCTCGCACGGCAGTTGGCAGCAATGTGCGGTTACCCTTACACCGAGATCGACTCTCTGTTCCACGGCCCGGACTGGCGACCACGGCCCGCCTTCATCAGCGACGTGGACGCCTTCAGCTCCGGCTCCGCCTGGGTGACTGAATGGCAGTACAGCACGGTCAGACCGCTGCTGGCCGAACGCGCAGACACGCTGATCTGGCTGGATCATCCCCGCTGGCTGGTCATGTACCGCGTGACGTTGCGGACGACGCGGAGGTTCGTGACACGTGCTGAGCTCTGGAACGGCAACCGTGAACCGGGCCTGTTCCATGCGTTGTTTCACCACGAAGGCATCATCCGCTGGGCCTGGGACACTTACGAACGCAACCGGCAGCTGGTCACCAGCCTGGCCGACAGCCACCCGCATCTGCGGATCATCAGACTGACGGGGGCGAGGGCAGTACGCCAGTGGCTGGAAGCCTCGGCCAGCACACGGGCAGGTTCAGGCGGTATCCTGCGCAGGTGACACCGGAACGAGCAGCCAAAGTCAATCGTGTCCTCAGCCTGCGGCAGACCGACCTGACTGTCCTGGCCGAGAACGTCTACAAGCCCCACAACCTGTCAGCGATACTGCGCAGCTGCGACGCCGTCGGCATCGGCACCGTGCACGCCGTGAATCCGACCGGTGGAGTGCCGACCTACAGTGAAACGAGTGCAAGCGCAGACAAATGGGTAGAGCTGCAGGTGCACCCCGACATCAACTCCGCCGTGGACGGCTTTCGGGCTGCCGGCATGCAGGTACTGGCAGCCGCCCTGTCTGACAGGGCAGTCGATTACCGGGCAGTCGACTACACGCGACCGACGGTCATCGTGCTCGGTAACGAGAAAGACGGCGTGAGTCAGCGGGCAGCCAGCCTCGCGGACGAACACATAATCGTGCCGATGCTGGGAATGGTGCAGTCGCTTAACGTGTCAGTAGCGGCCGCAGTGATCCTGTTCGAAGCTCAGCGGCAACGTGAAGCCGCCGGCATGTACGCTCAACCGCAAATGGAGAAGGCCGAGCGGGATCGCCTGGCCTTCGAGTGGCTGTACCCCCGGGAAGCCCGCATAATGCGGGACCGTGGAGACGCCTATCCGGACGTGGATTTCAGCCAGCCGGATCATGAGTGAACTGAAGTTAGGTCAGTTGGGGTTCCTGTGCACCCTGAGTGGGTGCTGACCGCCTGATCTGATCAGTAACGGTCGCGACTGCCGCCGCCACGGGAGGAGCGTGCGTCGTAAGGTGCTGCAGCGGTTACCACAACGTTACGTGCCTGGAGACCCTTCGGGCCCTGCTCGACTTCGAACTCGACTTCATCACCTTCGTTGAGGCTCTTGTAACCGTCCCCGCTGATGGCCGAGAAGTGGCAGAAAACGTCGCTGCCGTCATCCTGCTCGATGAAACCGAAGCCCTTTTCGTTGCTGAACCATTTGACTTTGCCTGTTGCCATACTGATAACCTGTCTTCCCTGCTACGCAGCGCGGTGCCCGCAGCTACGGCCGTCTACGCGACCATGTCGGCCGCACTACGTAACGGCTGTTTGATTTACGCAGCATCCCTAAGATACGCTATGCCGGCAGTTATGACAATAGCAAAAGCCTGTTACTGGCCGGCAACCGCCGCACGCTGCAGCGCAACCGTTACCGCTTCCTGCACCAGTACGGACAGTGCAGCTGCCGGAACGGCCGGGCCAAGCCCGGTGGAGACGACGAAAGCAGTGTCCCCGTCGAACGGCGTATGTGACGGCCGGACAGCCCGGGCCAGGCCGGCGTGGGCACTCACCGCCAGGGCGGCAGCCTCTGACTTCAGCAGCGGAGCATCCGTCGCCACCGCCACCAACGTCGTGTTCTGCCGGTCTGGATAGCCGCTGAGCAGCCTGCCGATCTCCGGCAGCGGCAGGCCGTGCCCCGCCAGCAGCCGCCCGTCAGAGGCACTGACGATGTCACCCGCCGGATTGGCCACCACGAGTGCACCAACCGTCGCCGTTCCACCTGCGACTTCCAGCTGGACCGCATGTGAACCGATACCGGTCCTTACCGCCCTGTCGAAACCCATATACGCCCCGGCAGTGGCCCCGGCCCCGGCACCGACACGCCCTTCAGCCACCGGGGCGCTGCTCGCGGCAGCGGCCGCCCGGTAACCCGTCTCAGCATCCGGCCGCGCCCCGTCGGTGGCAACCATCAGGTCGAAGATCGCAGCCGCCGGCACGATGGGAACCAGACCACCCATGGTGCTGAAACCGCGGCCGTTCTCGATGAGCCAGCGCATGACACCGTCCGCTGCAGCAAGACCGAAAGCACTGCCACCGGTGAGGACGAGCGCATCGATGCGCTGCATCATCCGGGCCGGGTCCAGCAGCGCGTACTCGCGTGAAGCGGGCCCGCCACCCAGCACCAGGCCGCTGGCCAGCATGCCGTTCTCAGGTCCGAGGATGACGGTCGAGCCGGTGCAGCCACCGGGTTCCGTATGGTGACCGACCCTGATGCCGGGCACCATGGTCAGTGTGGAGTTAACAGCGTCTGTCACGCACGGATTTTATCAGAGGTACCGGTACAGCTCTTCCGGGGCGACTTCGATGTACTCGATGAACTCAGTGGGTGTCCCGTTGTCGGCCCGCTGTTCGGTGCGCGTATCGACAGGTACCTGCACCCGGATGCTGGGCAGCGGAGCCGCCTGATCGGTCACCTGGCTGCCGGAGAGCACCGCCACGCGCGTCCCCCCTGCCCGGCCGGTACGCAGGTCGATGTTCTGGAAAGAGATACCGTCAGGAACCGGGAAACCGGCCGGCGCAGCCTTGCCGAGCAGCGCGTTGCCAACGAAGTCACGCCACACGTAGATCGGCTGACGAGATGATGTCACCGTGTCGTTCTGGCCGTTACTGAGCACCATACTGCCGGGGATGCGGCGGTTGTCGTCATAACCGACCCACACGGCCGAGACCATGCCCGGGGTGGCACCGACGAACCACAGGTCACGTTCGTCGTTGGTGGTGCCGGTCTTGCCGGCAACCCAGCGACCCGCCATCTCGGCCTGGCCTGCCCGCAGGCTGAACGCACCGGAGTCGATGACGTTACCGTGCAGCATGTCCAGCATTATGTAGGCGGTCTGGGGACTCCACACCTGTGCCTGGCGTGGTGCGGCCTCGTAAACGGTGTTGCCTTCGAAGTTGTCGATGCGCAGTATCAGGTGCGGTTCGATCCAGACGCCATCGTTGGCGAACGCACCGAACGCGGCGGCGTGCTCCACGGCAGTCGCCTCGATCGTCCCCAGGGCGATCGAATAGTAAGGTTCGACCTCCTGGTAACCAAGCTCAGTGGAACGCAGGGCGACGGCGTCAGCGCCGACGACCTCCAGCGTCTTGACGATGGGGATGTTGCGTGAGACGTTCAGGTGCTGGCGCAGGGTCGCTGCTCCGGAGAAGCTGTTGTCGTGGTTGCCGGGTTCGTAGGGCGGGGCAGCACCATCGCGGAACACGGTCGGTTCGTCCACCAGCAGCGTCGCCTGGCTGAACAGCCCCTGTTCGATGGCGGTGGCAGCCACCACCGGCTTGAACGAAGAGCCCGTCTGACGCCGTGACTGCAGAGCCCGGTTCAGGTCACCGGGCTCGGTGCCCTCGTACAGACGCTCGCCGACCATGGCCAGGATCTGCCCTGTCAGAGGGTCGATGCCGGCGATGGACAGCTGGGCACCGGCAGGCACCTCGGCACGCAGTGAAGCCTGGTTGGCGGCGTTCTGCGCCTGGACGTCGATGGTGGTGTACACCTCGAAGCCACCCTGGCCGAACACGGCCTCCTGACCGAAGCGGTCGGTCAGCCAGTTGCGCACGGCCAGCATCACGTGCTTGGACAGCGAACTCGTGACGGTCGTGCGGATCACGACTTCTTCGTTGGTGCGTACAGCGTTCACGATGTTGCCCTGGCTGTCGTACTCAACCTCCCAGCCACGCGGCTCCAGGTGCTCGAGCCAGGCGTCGCGGGCCAGTTCGGTGCTTATCGTGCCGTTGGCGACCATGCTGTCCAGCACGAGCCGCATGCTGGCCCGCGTGCCGGTGAAATCATCGTGGCGGCGGTTGGGGCTGGGGATGAGCCGGGCCAGGTACAGACCCTCAGCCAGCGACAGTTCGATCGGATCCTTGTCGAAGTACGCCTGGGCAGCCGAACGGATG
The DNA here is from genome assembly GCA_964411415.1 of uncultured bacterium. Taxonomy (GTDB): domain Bacteria; phylum Deinococcota; class Deinococci; order Deinococcales; family Trueperaceae; genus CALDPK01. The sequence continues at coordinate 16,041 of CAYPKV010000009.1, read as the reverse complement.
CCGTAGACGTTGCCGCCCCAGAACACGACGTTTATGTAGCGCTGCAGTATCTCCGCCTTGGTCAGGCGCCGCTCCAGCTCGATAGCCAGCATCAGCTCCTTGGCCTTGCGCTCCAGGGAACGGTCAGACCGCACATCGGTGAGCAGAGTGTTCTTGATCACCTGGGTGGTGATGGTCGAACCACCCCGGTCCGCATCGCCGAAGAACTCAGCGTACGTAGCCACCAGCAGCGCCGGCAGGTCGAAACCGTAATGTTCGAAGAACTCGCCGTCCTCGTAGGCGACGATCGCCATGAGCGCCGCGGGTGACACTTCTTCGAGGGTGACCGGGATGCGGTTGGTCAGCTCACGGCCCTCGCCTGCCGCCGGCAGGATCTCACCGATGAGTGTGCCGTCACGCGCGTAAACACGTGAGGTGGCGGAGTAACCGAGTACGTCGAGTTCGCTCAGGTCCGGCAGCTCCCCGGCCCACTTGAACGCCGAGGCTCCCAGCAGCGCCACGACCGACAGGATGCCGGTCAGGACGGTCAGGAAGACGCCTTTGATCAGAGTCACGGTTGCATTGTACAACCAGCAGGCTTAAGCATCCTGAGCGGCGCTGACGTCAGTGGCATCAGGCCCGGTTGTATGCCAGGTACTGCTCCAGCCTCGCCAGGGCCGCGCCGGAATCAAGCAGTTCCCGCGCCAGACTGACACCGGCAGCCAGGCTGTCAGCCCGCCCGGCGACGTATATGCCGGCCCCGGCACTGAGCAGCACGACGTCGCGGGGCGCCCCGCCCAGCTCACCTGCCAGTATCTGCCTGGCTTTCCGGGCGTTGGTGGCGGCGTCTCCGCCTTCGATCTCCGCGAGTGGCGCCCGTTTCAGACCGAAGTCTTCCGGAGCGATGATGTACGTATCGACGCTGCCGTCCGGCCGCAGTTCGCTTACTTTCGTCTCGCCGCTGACGGTCAGGTCATCCAGGCCGTCACCGTGAACGACCAGCGCGTGTTCGACGCCGAGGCCGGCCAGTGTGTGGGCCAGCTTCTCCGTCAGGTCAGGCGAGTACACCCCCAGCACGTGCCGCTGGGCGGCGGCCGGACTCGTCAGCGGTCCGAGGCTGTTGAAGACGGTACGTGCCTTCAGGTCTGAGCGGACTGGCGCCACGAACTTCATGGCCGGGTGGTGGTTGCGGGCGTAGATGAAGGTCACGCCGGTCTCCCGCAGACTGCCGGCGAGGCGTTCCGGTGGCGCGTCCAGGTCGGCACCGAGCTCTTCGAGCAGGTCAGCCGAGCCGGACCGTCGGGTGAAACCGCGGTTGCCGTGCTTGGCGACGAGTGCCCCTGCGGCCGCGATGACGAACATCGACGTGGTCGAGATGTTGATGGTGTTCAGTCCGGTGCCGCCCGTGCCACACGTGTCCAGCAGCGGTCCGCTGACATCGATCGGCAGGGGTACGGCCCGTTCCCGCATCGCCTGGGCGAAGCCGATGATCTCATCCGGGGTCTCTCCCCTGGTCCTGAGTGCCGCCAGCAGCGCTGCCGCCTGCATCTGCGACAGGTCCCCGTCCATAAGCATGCCCATGACCCGTTTCGCCAGGTCGCGGGACAGTGCCTCGCCTTCGAAAACCCGGTTCAGTATCCCGGTAACGTCGAGAGTCTGCTCTGCTGCATCCATCACTGCCCCCTGGCCTGTTCGCGCGCGCCGCGCAGGTAGGCTGCCTCGAGCCGGGCACGCCGGCCCGGTAACATGGTGATCAATTCTTTCAGTGCCAGCTGCCAGCGGGCCACTCCGAGGCGGCCCGCCATCTCCGGATTCCTTCTGGCCAGGCGCATGGCGTTCGCTCCGGCTTCGAACCAGCGCTCCGTACTGCCGCTGCGCATGCTGGCGGGACCGAGATGCACCGCCAGCGCTTCCGGCAGTGGACGGATGGCCAGGCCGGTCCGGGTCAGCGCGTAGCCGAGGCCGAGGTCTTCACCCCCGTAACCGACCAGGTAGTCCGGGAAGCCGCCCGCCTGCTGGAACTGAACTGCCGGAACGCTCGTGTTGGCGCCGTTGACGTTCCACCAGCCGGTGCGGCCGGGCCGCCAGTCGTCACCGTCCCCGAACTGCAGGGAACCGACGTACACGGCCGGTTCGGTCTGCGCCTGCAGGTGCAGCCGCAGGCAATCCGCGGCGGGCAGGCAGTCATCATCTGACAGGTACAGCACCCGGCCGCGTGCGACCGCCGCAGCCCGGTTGCGGGCCAGTCCGGGACCGGTCGGCACGAGGTTCTGCAGCACCGTCACACTGAAACCTGGCGGGTGTTCAGCCAGCTCGGCTTCGACGGCTTCACGTGAACCGTCAGTGCTGCCGTCGAGCACCAGAACCCATTCGAACAGTTCCGGCTGCAGCTCCTGTTTCCGCAGGCTCTCCAGTTTCTGCAGCAGCAGGTCGCGGCGGTCCAGGCTGGCCGTCAGTACGCTCAGCACCGGGCTGCCTGTCATCTCAGGCGTCCTCTGCGCCCGCAGACTTCAGGAAGTTGCGCAGCAGCCGGTGGCCGGCTTCGGTCAGGATGCTCTCCGGGTGGAACTGGACCCCGTACACCGGCAGGTCGCGGTGCTGAAGTGCCATTACCGTCTCCTGGCCAGCTTCGTTCACGCTTGCGGTGACTGTCAGTACAGGCGGCAGGTCCGTCACGGCGAGGCTGTGATAGCGGGTGACCGTCAGCGGCTGCGGCAGGTCACGGAACAGTCCGCTGCCGTCGTGTGTGATGCGGCTCGTCTTGCCATGCATCAGTACCGGTGCCCGCACGACCTGACCGCCGAACGCTTCCGCGATCGCCTGGTGACCCAGGCACACACCCAGGATGGGGATGCGGCCTGCGAACTCCCTGATGAGCGGCACGGACTGGCCCGCCTCAGCCGGGGTGCAGGGCCCGGGTGACACGACGATGGCGTCCGGTGCCAGCTCCGCCACTTCGGCCGTACCGAAACTGTCGTTGCGCCACACGGTCAGGTCGCAGCCGAGCTGCCCCAGGTACTGCACGAGGTTGTAAGTGAACGAATCGTAGTTGTCGACGACCAGGACACGTGGAGCTGCGCCGCGGATGTGCAGGGGCGCTACGTCCGCCGGATCAGCGGTCGCTGCTACCGGGATACCTGTGTTCATCTGAGCCCCTCCACAGCCATCTCAACTGCCTTCTGCAGCGCCTTGAGCTTGTTGACCGCTTCCTCGAACTCCAGCTCCGGCTGGCTGTCAGCGACGACACCGACCCCGGCCTGCAGGTGGATACGGCCGCCAGTTATCGTCGCGGTCCGCAGCGTGAGGGCCATATCCATGTCACCCTGCACGCTCAAGTAACCGAAAGCCCCCGCGTAGGCGCCACGGCGGACAGGTTCGAGCTCATCGATGATCTCCATCGCCCTCACCTTGGGCGCTCCGGAAGCAGTTCCCATCGGCAGGGTGGCGGCCAGCGCATCGAGCGGCGTGCGCCCTTCTGCGAGCCGGCCCTGCACGTCACTGACGATGTGCATCACGTGGCTGAACCGCTCGATGCGCATGGCGTTGTGCACTTCGACACTGCCGAACTCGCACACCCGGCCGAGGTCGTTGCGGCTCAGGTCAACGAGCATGACGTGCTCAGACCGTTCCTTCGGGTCTGCCAGCAGCTCCTCAGCGAGCCGCTCGTCTTCTTCCGGCGTGGCACCACGCGGCCTCGTACCTGCGATGGGCCGGGTCGAGACGGTCACCCCGTCGCTGCGCACCAGGCTCTCCGGACTGGAAGCGACCAGCGTCACCGGGCCCAGGTCCAGGTAACCGAGGTACGGGCTGGGGTTCACCATGCGCAGCGCCCGGTACAGCGCCAGCGGGTGTACTCCCAGGTCGGCGCTGAGCCGCAGGCTGGGGACGACCTGGAAGACGTCACCGGCGCGGATGTACTCGACGGCGCGGCTGACGGCAGCTTCGAACTCGCTGCGGCTGAAGTTGGCCGTGAACGGTGTCAGCACCCCGGCGCGGTCACCAGGTACGCCCGGCAGCGGCGCACGCAGCCGGGCGACCGTCTGGTCAACCCGCTCCCCGGCCCGCCGTTCGTCGTCGGCATCACCGGCAACAGCCTGGGCGATAACGAATATGCGGCGCCGGAAGTGGTCGAACGCCACCAGCACCTCCGGCTCGATGAACAGCAGGTCCGGGATGCCCAGTTCATCGGGGTTGCCGTCCGGCAGGTTCTCGTAACTGCGCACCAGGTCGTAGCTGGCGTAGCCGACCATGCCGGCCCAGAACTCCGGCAGGCCGGGTACGCCCTGGCTGGGCCTCACAGTTTCCTGCCAGAGGACGCTGAGCGGGTCGGCCGACGCGAAGGTGTGGCTGCCGGCGGGTCCGCTGACGGTCACCTGTCCGGCGCGCGCCTCGACGCGGCGTCGTTCCCCGCTGCCGATGAACGAGTAGCGGGCAACCCGCTCGCCCTGCTCGACACTCTCAAGCAGGAAGGCAGGCTGCCCGCCGACTTTCAGGAACGCCGTAAGGGGCGTCTCCAGGTCAGCCAGGATCTCCCGGTAAACGGGTTTCGTGATGGGTAAGGTGGCACTCTGGCCACCATCATGGTCATGGGTGTGCATGCTGCAGCTCCGGTCAGTTAGTCAGTTGTATGGGGTTCAGGCGGGCAGGCAGCCCGCCGGCGGACGGCTCAGCTGTGACGCCATCGCCCCCAGTTGGACTGAAAACCGGTGTACCCGGAGATGATCATGCGACAACCATAGAACAATTCCTGAGCCCTTGCCTCAGTCTGCGTTCTCAGCCTCGGGAAGGAACATCCCGATCGCATGGAAACCCGCGTCGACGTAGATGGTCTCGCCCGTGATGCCGCTGCCCAGCTGATCGGAGATGAGCGACAGGGCGAGCCCGGCGACTTCTTCCTGGGTGATGTTCCGGCGCAGCATCGACAGGCGGCCGCCTTCGGAGTACATGTCACCGAAGCCGGAGATGGAGCGCGCGGCGATGGTGCGGACCGGTCCGGCCGAGATGGCGTTGACGCGGATGTTCCGGGCGCCCAGTTCATAAGCCAGGTAGCGGGAGCTGGCCTCAAGGGCGGCCTTGGCGACACCCATCATGTTGTAGTGCGGAACGACCCGCTCGGCAGCCAGGTAGGTGAGCGAAGTGATGCTGCCACCGTCAGTCATGAGCGGCGCAGCGCGACGTGCGATGGCGACGAGCGAGTAGGCGCTGACGTCCATGGCGGTCTGCCAGTCGGCCCGGCTGGTCTGACGGAACGGCTCCGCGAACGTGGCAGCCGGTGCGTACGCCAGCGAGTGGACGACGAAGTCCAGCTTGCCGAACTTCTCCTCCACCGCGGTGAACAGCGCGTCGATCTGGTCGTCATGCTGCACGTCACATTCGACGAGGAGCGGATCAGGCAGGTCCTCGGTCAGCTTCTCGAGGGCGGGCCGCAGGCGCTCAGCCTGGTAGCTGAAAGCCAGCTGGGCACCGGCTTTCGCGACGTTCTGGGCGATGCCCCATGCGATGGACCGCTGGTTGGTGACGCCCAGGATCAGGCCCTTCTTGTCAGACAGATCGATGTTGAACATGGTTTTTCATCTCCTGATTCCGGCACGGAGCCAGACAACGGTGGTGATTATATGCCCGGGGCTCAGCCGTCGGCCATTATGCGCTCGAACCGTTCACGGGTCGCTTCAGCCCGGGCACGCTCGCCACGGTCTTCCCAGCAGGAAGCCAGGCCCTCCCAGGCGAGTTCGCTGTACGGGTCGTGCTCGGTCATGCGCTGGAAGTAGCGGGTGGCTCGCTCCAGGTCTTCGTCCTCACGGGCAAGCTCAGCCGCCAGTTCCAGAAGCGAGTACTGCTCAGCGTGCAGCGCCAGGCGGATGTCCTCGACCCAGCCACTGGCCACACCCATCATGAAGTCACCCTGGTACACCTTCAGAGCGTCATCGACCAGGTTCAGCTGCCGCTGCTCCCGCGCCCGGGAGCTGGCTGCGCGGAAGATGTCGACGTCGTAATCGATACGGAAGCTGTTGTGCAGGTAGTAACGGCGATTGGCGGCTTCGACCAGCTCGCCGCCCATGACCTTGCGCAGGCGGTAAAGCGTGGTGTGGAAACTGCTGGAGGCTTTCGATTCGGTCTTGCCTGGCCAGAGCGCCTCAGCCACTTCGAAGGCGGTGACGCCGTTGCGGTTCTCGAGCAGGTAGTAGAGCAGCTCCAGCGCCTTAAGCGAGTCCCAGTCCAGCCTCTTGCCGTCCCGCTCCACGCTCGGATGGCCCAGGCCACGCGCGGTGACGAGGCCTTCTAGGGGATGCCGCAGTTCGGCGATGCGCTGCTGACGTACCTTGACCGCGTCAACCAGTTCCTGGCGTTCGAACGGTTTGGTCAGGTAATCATCAGCCCCGAGCGTCATGCCCTGCCGCACGTAGGAGCGGTCCTCGAGCGCCGTCAGGAACAGGAACGGAACACTGCGCAGTTCAGCGATGTCCCGTACCCTGCGGTAGAAGTCGAAGCCGGTAAGCCCCGGCATGGACACGTCTGAGATGATGACGTCAGGACGCAGGCCTTCTTCGAGTTCCTCGATGGCGTCCCGCGGGTCATCGAAGGTCAGCACGCTGAACCCCGCGCCGGTCAGCGTGAGTTCCACAACCTTGAGTACCCCCAGGTCATCATCAACCACCATCACGAGGCTTGCCGTCATAACGGACATTGTAAGACCTGACACAGGCTGCCGGACATGAATTATCTGAATCAGGAGTGGATGCCGCGGTTCTGATACGCTCTGAGCCATGGTTTCGGGAGCGGACACAGCCAAGTCAAGAGCCCGGCGCGAACTTGTCATGATCGCGATCCAGCCGCTCATCCGGCCACTGGTGGCCCTCTGTGTGCGCCTGCGGGTCAACCCGCTCCACATCGTGGCCACGCATGCGCTGTGCGCAGTCGCGGCAGCCGTCCTGATCGTCGCCGGGCCCGCTTACTGGAACTGGGCGGCCGTGCTGCTGCTCGTGCGGATGCTGCTGGACAACATCGACGGATCAGTCGCCCGCGGCAGCGGACAGGTCACGCTCGCCGGCCGTTACTTCGACACCGGCATGGACCTCATAACGAACGCCCTGCTGTTCCTGGCGCTCGCCACCGTCACCCACCCCCTGCTGGCGCTGCTGGCCTTCGCGCTGCTCATGTGGCTCCTGTCACTGGACTTCAACCTGGAGCGCCTTTACCTGCAGCCGCGCCGCGGCACCCGCCCGGTACTGGAACCGGTGCCTGAACCCGGACCGGCAGCCGTGCTCGTCCCGTTCCGGCAGCTTTACGACCTGGTGCTGCAACCCCAGGACCGGCTGATCGAGACCGTCGAACTGCAGCGGTTCCGGAGGCTGTCCGGCAGGGACTTCGACCAGGCTCCGCTCGACTGGCAGCTCGCCTGGTTCGACCTGTTCTCTACCGCCTCACTCGTCAACCTCGGTCTGAGTACCCAGATGATCCTGCTGGCACTGCTGCTTCTGCTCGGTCAGCCGGCCGTTTACGTCATCCTGGTACTGTTCCAGGCCGGCCTGATACTGCTGGTGCAGGTGTGGCGCGGCTTCAGGTTCCGCAGTTACCTGCAGGCCGGAGCGGCCGATGTCGGCTGAGCAGCCCCGCGGCGCCCTGGTCACCGGCGCCAACCGCGGCGTGGGCCGCCGCCTGGCCCTGCTGCTCGCTGAGCTTGGTCACGACGTGGCAGTCAACTACCGCACCAGGCGGGACGAGGCCGAGGAAGTGGCCGGGCAGGTGCGTGCCCTGGGAGTGCGGGCCACGACGCTGCAGGCTGACGTGACTGACGAAGCTCAGGCAGCACGGCTCGTCGGGCAGGCAGAGGAGTTCAGCGGTGGGCTCAGGGTACTGGTGAACAACGTAGGCAACTACCATCACGGGCCACTCAGTCAGCTGGATTCAGCCACGTTCCGGTCGATGCTGGAAAGCAACCTGCTCAGCACTTTCAACACCTGCCAGGCAGCGGCTCCGCTCATGGCGGGGCGTGGCGTTGGCCGGATCGTCAACATCGGTTACGCCGGTGCCGAGAACCTGGTGGCCAGGCCGGGCATCGTTGCCTACGGGATCGCCAAGACCGGCGTGATCCTCTACAGCGCAGCCCTGGCCCGCACCTGGGCTGCTGCAGGCGTGACCGTCAACGTGGTCAGCCCGGGCGTTCTGGAGAACTCGGACACGTTCCCGCCCCTGTCTGAGATACCCGCCGGGCGTACCGGAACGCTGGACGAGTTCGCCGCTGCAGTGCGGTTCCTCGTCAGCGCTGAAGCCGGTTACGTCACCGGCACGACGATCGAAGTGGCTGGCGGCTGGAACGCCTGAACCTGACCTCAGGCTGTATCCTTGCCCGTGTTGCCAGTTCAGGAGGCATGATTCATGAGCAGCATCCAGGATGACCTTTTCAGCGGCAGTCAGGGTACGGAGCACAACGGCAGGTCGCTCACCCTGATCGACGGCCACGCGCTGGCCTTCCGCAGTTACTACGCCATAAGGCAGATGAACAACTCGCGCGGCCGCAGCGTCAATGCGATCTGGGGCTTCACCCGCTCCCTCATGCGGCTGCTGAAGGAAGACAACGATGGCGACGTGACCATCGTCGCCTTCGACGCACCCGCGAAGACGTTCCGGCACGAGCAGTACGAGGATTACAAGGCCGGCCGGGCCGACACACCCGAAGACCTGCCTGACCAGATCGACACGATCCGCCGCGTCGTGGAACTGATGGGCGTTTACCAGATCGAGGTGCCCGGCCTGGAGGCTGACGACATCATCGGTACGCTGGCTGTACGCAGTGCCGCCGCCGGGTACGAGGTCGAGATCGTCACAAGCGACCGCGACGCCTACCAGCTGGTCAGCGACCGCATCACCGTGCGCGGCCTGGACCGCACTGAGCGTTTCGGCCCGGCCGAAGTACTGGAGAAGTACGGCGTGACGGTCGAACAGTGGACCGATTACCGCGCCCTGACGGGTGACGCCAGCGACAACATCCCCGGCGCGAAAGGCATCGGCCCTGTCGGTGCCAGCAAGCTGCTGCAGCGGTACGGCAGTCTCGACTACATGTTCGACAACTTAGACACGATCGAGCCGCCGGGCATGGCGAAGAAACTGCGTGACTCACTTGACGCCGTCCGCTTCTCGCGTGAACTGAGCCGCATCGTCACTGACGCTCCGCTTGACTTCGAGCCGGACAAGTGGGCGCAGGTCGTGCCGGACCGGGCGGCGCTGCGTGAACTGCTGCTCGACCTCGAGTTCCACAGCATCCTGAGTGAGCTCGACCTGAACGAGTCGATCGAGTACCGCGACTCTGACTGGCCGCTCGGCTCGGCGGCGCCTGCGATCGGCTTCGTGCTCGACGACGCCTCGGCCCTGCTGGCCGAATGCACCGGCATCGCCATGGCTGCTGACAGCAAGGTCGCAGTGGCAGGCGATCAGGCCGAGGCGTTGCGCCAGCTGGAACAACTGGGAACGGTCAACGCCGTGGACGCCAAAGCCCTGACCGTATGGGCTGCCTCGCGGGGCGTGCAGCTCGAGCCGGGTGATGACCCGCTGCTGATGGCCTACGTGCTGGACCCGTCGGTCGCCCAGCCACTCAGTGCCGTGCAGCACTTCGGGGCAGGCAGCTGGGCGGACGATGCCCGCACCCGCGCGATCGCCACAGCCGAGCTACTTCGCCGTGTCCCCGAGCGGCTCACCGGACCGGTCAGCTCCGTTTACGAGACCATCGAGAAGCCCCTGCAGCGCGTGCTGGCCGACATGGAAAGCACCGGCGTGCTGGTCGACGAGAAGCTGCTGCATGCCCAGTCAGCCGCGCTTGGCAGCCGGCTGGCTGAGATCCAGGCGCAGGTAGGTGCGATCGCCGGCAACCCGGACATCAACATCAGCTCGACCGCCCAGGTCGCTGAACTGCTTTACGACCGCCTCGGCCTGCAGCCGGGCCGCAAGACATCCGGCGGCAAACGCAGCACCGCCGTGAGCGTGCTGGAGGGACTGCGCGACCAGCACGAGGCCGTGCAGCTGATCCTCGACTTCCGCGAGCTGAGCAAGCTGAAGGGCACCTACCTGGACCCGCTGCCGAAGCTGATCAACCCGCGTACCGGCCGCATCCACACGACCTTCAACCAGACCGTCGCAGCGACCGGCCGGCTCTCCTCCACCAACCCGAACCTGCAGAACATCCCGGTGCGCACGGAGCTGGGCCGGCAGATCCGCCGGGCGTTCATCGCAGCGCCGGGCACCAGGCTGATGACTGCCGACTACTCACAGATCGAACTGCGGGTGCTGGCCCACATCGCTGACGAACCGGAGCTCATCGGGGCGTTCCAGCAGGGTCAGGACATCCACCGCGTCACTGCAGCGCAGGTGCATGGCGTCAGCGACGCCGAGGTGACCCCCGACATGCGCCGCGTCGCCAAGGTGATCAACTTCGGCGTGCTGTACGGCATGTCCGCCCATCGCCTGACCCGTGAGCTCGGCATCGACTACCGCAGCGCCGAGCAGTTCATCACGACTTACTTCGACCGCTACCCCAACGTGCGCAGTTACATCGATGGCACGATCGACTTCTGCCGCACCAACGGCTGGGTCGAGACGCTGGCGGGCCGCCGGCGGGTCATCGCCGACATCCGCTCACCGGACCGGCAGACCCGCGAATACGCTGAACGCACCTCCTACAACATGCCCATCCAGGGAACCGCCGCTGACATCATCAAGATCGCGATGCTGCAGCTGGCTCCGGCCCTGCATGACACCGGCGCCCGCATGGTGCTGCAGGTGCACGACGAACTGGTGCTGGAAGTGCCGGAGGACCGCGTCGACGAGACCGCGGCAACGGTCCGGTCGGTCATGGAAGGTGCGATGGACCTGAAAGTGCCTCTGGTGGCGGAAGTCGCGGTCGGTGACAACTGGCTGGAAGCGAAATAGTCCCGTCCAGAGCGAAATCGGCGTAGGATACTTTCGATGAATGCGCAGCGCGAGTATTTCGGTACGGACGGTATCCGCGGTGTGGCGGGGCAGCACCCGCTCACGGCTGAGTTCACCGTCCGCCTCGGTACGGCCCTGGCCGAACTGCTCCGGCCCGCCACGGGCCGTCCGGTCTTCCTGATCGGCATGGACACCCGCCGCAGCGGCCAGATGCTGGCTCAGGCGATGACCGCCGGCCTGACCTCGCGCGGTGCTGACGTGACCCTGCTCGGGGTGATCCCCACCCCCGCGGTCGCCTGGCTGACCCGCAGCCTCGGTGCCGCCGCCGGCATCATGATCAGCGCTTCACACAACCCGTTCGCTGACAACGGCATAAAGATCTTCACGGCTGACGGCGGCAAGCTGTCCGACGGCCTCGAAGCTGACATCGAACGGTTCATGACAGAGCTGCCGCAGCTGGCGGACGTCACCCATGATGCGCTCGGCATGGTCCGCAGTCACGACCATGACGATGACTACCTGAAGTTCCTGCTCGCCAACGCACCTTACCTGGATGGCCTGAAGGTCGGCATGGACTGCGCCAACGGGGCGGCCTTCGAAGTGGCACCACGGGTGTTCCGGCAGATCGGTGCCCGCCTGGACGTCATCTGTGCCGAGCCGGACGGCCTGAACATCAACGACGGCTGCGGCAGCACCCACCCGGAACTGCTGCAGCAGCGGATGCGCGAGCACGACCTCGATGTCGGCGTCACGTTCGACGGCGACGCTGACCGCACCCAGCTGATAGACCGGCACGGCCGGCTCGTGACCGGGGACCACATGCTGGCCATACTGGCTGTCGCCAGAGGCGAGAAGGAAACCGTCGCTACCGTCATGAGCAACCTGGGTCTGGAGCGGTTCCTGACCGACAACGGCATCCGCCTGCACCGCACCGCCGTCGGTGACCGTTACGTGGGCGAGGAACTGCGAAGACGCGGGCTCAGCCTTGGTGGCGAACAGTCCGGCCACCTGCTGCTGCTGGACCGGGCCCCGACCGGTGACGGCATCCTCTCCGCCCTGCAGGTGCTCGCCGCAGTGAGGACAAGCGGGGTCAGCCTGGAAGACTGGATGGACCGCATCCCGGTCTTCCCGCAGCTGCTGCGCAACGTCGCAGTGCCGGTCGGTACGAAGCAGGCTGTGGCCGACGCCCCCGCCGTCGTCGCCGCCGTCAGGGACGCGGCTGCGAAGCTGGGTGATGACGGACGGGTCAACCTCCGGCCCAGCGGCACTGAATCACTCGTGCGGGTGATGGTCGAAGGCCCGGACGACGCCACGGTGCAGGACACGGTCACTGCCATCGTCAGTGTCGTCGAGCAGGCGAGCCGTGAACTGCAGGGCACTCCCGCCTGACCAGACTGCAAAGTTTGTCTGCACTTTGTCAGTGACGCTGAGCTGACACTGGCTTCTGATACTGGGCCCCGAACGTCCTGGTCCCCCGGGACTCTCACCAACCCAGGAGGAAGCATCATGCGTAAACTGTCTGTACTGCTGCTCGCTGCGTTCGCCAGCCTGGCCTTCGCCCAGTCCGATGACTGCAACCGTGGCAGCCTTGCCGAAGGCTACTGTGACCGTGACGGCGATCTCGTCGCCGACATCCCCACCGATCCTGCTGAGTGGATCGACCCTGACACGCTGATCTTCTCGTACACCCCGGTCGAAGACCCGGCCCTGTACCAGGACGCCTTCGCTGAGTTCCTGGATCACCTGAGCGCCGTGACCGGCAAGGATGTCGAGTTCTTCGTCGTCGAGAGCTACGCAGCCCAGCAGCTGGCCCTCGAAGCCGGCCGCCTGCACGTCGCCGGCGTCAACACCGGTAACGTCCCCTACGCCGTGAACGTGTCCGGCTTCCGTCCCTTCGCCATCATGGCCGCCCTCGACGGCAGCTACGGCTACGAGATGGAGATCATCGTTCCGACCGGCAGCGACATCACCAGCATGGAAGACCTGAGCGGCCGCGAACTCGCCTTCGTAACCCAGACCAGCAACTCCGGCTTCAAGGCTCCGTCGGCCCTGCTCGCCGCCGACTTCGGCATGGTCGAAGGCACTGACTTCACCGCTACCTTCTCCGGCAGCCACGAGAACTCGATCCTCGGCATCGCCAACGGCGACTACGAAGCCGCCGCCGTCGCCAACAGCGTCCTGAAGCGGATGGTCGCCCGCGAAGTCGTCAGCGAAGACGATTACGTCAGCATCTTCACCAGCCAGACCTTCCCCACCACCGGTTACGGTGTCGTGCACAACCTGCACCCCGACCTGCAGGCGAAGATCGAAGAAGCTTTCTTCAGCTTCGACTGGAACGGCACCGCCCTCCAGGAGGAGTTCGCTGCCGGCGGCGAGGAGCAGTTCCTGCGCATCAACTACGCTGATGCCTGGGCCGTCGTCCGCACCATCGACGCCGAACTCGGCATCGAGTACACCTCCGGTCAGTAACAGGAAACACCGACATCGAGGCTTTCTGGGGCCATCAGCTTGCGAAGCTGGTGGCCCCAGGCCGATGCTGACATGCTGAAGATAAAGAACCTTACGAAACGATACCGGGCCGGCGACCTGGCCCTGAACGACGTGGACCTGCACGTGAAACCCGGCGAGGTCATCGCCCTGATCGGCCCGTCCGGGGCCGGCAAGAGCAGCCTCATCCGCTGCGTGAACAGGCTCGTCGAACCGACGTCGGGCAGCATCCGCGTGCGGGACACGGAGATAACCGGTCTGCCACCACGCAAGCTCAGGAGCGAACGCCGGCGCATAGGCATGATCTTCCAGGAATACGCCCTGGTAGAGCGCCTGTCTGTCATGGAGAACGTCCTGTCGGGCCGCCTGGGCTACACCGGTTTCTGGGCCAGCGCCCTGCGCCGCTACCCGGCGGCTGACATCAGCCGCGCCCTCGAGCTGCTGGAGCGGGTGGGGCTGGAGGAACACATCGACAAGCGGGCCGACGCACTGTCCGGTGGTCAGCGCCAGCGGGTAGGCATCGTCCGCGCCCTGATGCAGGATCCCGACCTGCTGCTGGTCGACGAACCGACCGCCTCTCTCGACCCCCGTACGGGCCGTGAGATCATGCGGCTCATCATCGAACTGGCCGGCGAGAACAACGTCGCAGCGGTCGTCAACATCCACGACGTTGCCCTGGCCACCCGCTTCGTACCGCGCATCGTGGGCTTAAGGAAGGGCGAGATCGTCTTCGACGGACCGCCCGCCCGGTTGGACGATGCCGCACTCACCACGATCTACGGCGAGGAAGACTGGAGCCTGCCCGAGCCGGAGAAAGTGGCGTGAAACCGGTCTGGAAACCGGTCTGGCTCAGGCCCCGGCCCTGGTGGCACTGGCTGGTGCTCGTGCTGGCGGTGACCTACATCGTCTATGCGGTCAGCACGGTGCCGTTCGACCTGGCGCGCGTGCAGCGCGGTGCCGAGCGCAGCATGCGCTTCCTCGGCGAGTTCCTGCGGCCCGACTTCACGAGCCGCTGGAACGCGATAAGCCAGGGGCTCATCGAGAGTCTGACCATGACGCTCGTAGCGACGGTCATCGGTGTGCTGCTGAGCGTGCCGGTGGCGCTGGCGGCTGCCGGCAACGTTGCACCCAGGTGGCTGTACCTGGCCAGCCGCTTCGTGCTGACGGTACTGCGCAGCTTCCCCGAGGTGATCATCGCCATCCTGTTCGTCGTCATGATGGGCTTCGGACCGTTCGCCGGACTGATGACCCTGATCGTCTCCACCATCGCCTTCATCGGCAAACTGCTGGCCGAGGCGATCGAGGAGATCGACCACCGGCAGGTCGAAGCGATCCGCTCGACCGGTGCCAGCCTGCTGCAGGTCGTCCGCACCGCCATCGCCCCGCAGGTACTGCCGCGCTTCGCAGGGCTGAGCGTCTACCGCCTGGACATCAACTTCCGTGAGTCGACCATCCTGGGCATCGTAGGGGCCGGGGGCATCGGCAGCACCCTGCGGACCAGCATCCAGCGTTACGATTTCGACACTTCAGCAGCAGTGCTGATTCTGGTCATCGGCATCGTACTGGTCCTGGAGTACTTCTCGGCGTTCGTCAGGTCGAAGATCCAGTGAGAGGAGCCTGCCCATGCCTCTGCTGACCCGTGACGGCAAACCTTACTGGACGCCGAGCACCACCCGGCAGCGCCTGGTGCGCGGTGTGATCACGGTCGGCATCCTGCTGCTTACCGCCTTCGCCTGGCAGGTGCTGACGGCGAATACACACTGGGAGTTCGTCGCTGACGCGTTCCAGCAGGGCAACCGCCTGCTGGCGCGGATGTTCCCGTCTGACCTGGCCTACTTCCCCACCATCGTTCAGCCGCTCATCGACACGATCAACATCGCCACCCTGGGCACCCTGGGCGCCACGCTGCTGGCCGTGCCGGTAGCGCTGGGAGCAGCCCGCAACACGACGCCACACGGCATCGTCCGCGCCCTGTGCCTGCTGGTCATCGTTACTTCCCGCAGCGTTCACTCGCTGGTCTGGGCGCTGCTGCTGGTGTTCGTGTTCGGTCCCGGTTCGTTCGCCGGGGTGCTGGCCATAACGCTGCGCGCCATCGGTTTCATCGCCAAGCTGCTCTACGAGGCCATCGAGGAAGTAAGCCGCAGCAGCATCGAGGCCATCGAAGCAACCGGTGCCAGTCCTGCGCAGCGCATCCTTTACGGCATCACCCCGCAGGTGCTGCCCAACTTCGCAGGTATCGTTCTGTTCCGCTGGGACATCAACATCCGCGAGTCGACGTTCCTGGGCCTGGTCGGTGCCGGCGGTGTGGGGATGCTGCTGGACGCAAACGTGAACGCCCTGAACTTCCCGCGTGTCGCGATCATCCTGCTGGCGATCCTGGTGATGGTGATCGCCGCCGAGTGGCTGTCGGCACAGATCCGCAGCCGTATCCGCTGACGTGACGGCGTGTCCCTGTGCTGGTCATCCGGTTGGGACGTTGGGGTGTGCCGTGGTCCCTGGTGGCTGAACCGAACACCGGCCCTGTTCTGGTCACCAATAGTTAGGAACGCAGTTCATAAGTTGAACTGCGTTCCTCACTTCTTTCTGTGGTGCGCCCGAAGAGATTCGAACTCCTGGCCTTCTGATCCGTAGTCAGACGCTCTATCCAGCTGAGCT
>CAYPKV010000008.1:8802-32383 GCA_964411415.1 uncultured bacterium | reverse complement strand
ACAGCGGGGGCACCGGCTTCAACACATACCTGGAGCATCGCCGGGTTTCTGAGTCCGCTCACGTCATTCAGCAACCAGGCACCCGCGCTCAATGCCGCACGGGCCACTTCGGGCTTGAGGGTGTCGATGCTGGTGGGCACGCCCATGGCGGCCAGCCCGCGGATCACTGGCAGGACCCGTTCCAGCTCCACTTCTTCAGGCACGGAGGCTGCGCCAGGCCGGGTGGACTCGCCACCAACGTCGAT
This sequence comes from uncultured bacterium, assembly GCA_964411415.1. Taxonomy (GTDB): domain Bacteria; phylum Deinococcota; class Deinococci; order Deinococcales; family Trueperaceae; genus CALDPK01. Next base: position 32,138 of record CAYPKV010000008.1, on the reverse strand, counting down.
GATGACGGCACCCTGATTCAACATACTCAGCCCGCGCTCGATGGCGACGGAGGTCGCCACGTAACTGCCACCGTCACTGAACGAATCAGGGGTGACGTTCAGTATCCCCATGACGCCCGTGCCGCTCCAGCGAAGAGTGCCGCGGGCTGTGGGCAGAGCCCACTCCTTCAAGATTTCCAGTCCTGCGGCCGCTCTGCCAGGCCAAGCCGCCAGGCGACAGCCTGGGCCACACGCTCGCCGGCATGCCCGTCTCCGTACGGATTCGGTGCGGCCCGCATGCGTGCCAGGCCATCCCGGTCCCCAACCAGCCTGAGCAGTTCCCGGCGGACTTTGTCCGGCTCATTGCCGAGCAACTTCAGGGTGCCGGCTTCCACTCCCTCTGGCCGCTCGGTGACGTTGCGCAGTACTGCCACCGGCACTCCGAGTGCGGCTCCCTCCTCCTGGATGCCGCCGCTGTCAGTCACGGCCAGCAGTGCGGCGTTCAGCAGGCCGATCATCGACAGGTAATCCATGGGCTCTTCCAGCAGCACGTTGTCGAGGCCGCTCAGGACCGGGGTGACCGCGTCGCGCACGGCGGGGTTCAGGTGGACGGGGTATACGAAGGTCAACTGCGGGTTGGCGACGGCCACGTCCCTGATGGCCCCGGCGAGTCGGTTCATGACCGGCAGGTTCTCACGGCGATGCATGGTGATGGCCACCAGCTGGCGGCCCTGCAGGTGCTCGGGCAGCACCGCCTGGCCGGCCACCATCCGGACAGCGTCAACCGCTGTGTTGCCCGTGACCACCATGTGGTCCTGCCTCTTGCCTTCAGCAAGCAGGTTGTCCCGCGCCAGCAGCGTGGGTGGCAACTCCAGGTCGGTCAGCACGTCAGTGAGCCGCCGGTTGGCCTCCTCCGGGAATGGCTCACGCAGATTGTGGGAGCGCAGGCCGGCTTCGACATGACCCACCGGCACGCCCTCCAGGAAGGTCGCGAAAGCCACCGCGAAGGTCGTGCTCGTATCGCCGTGCACCAGCACGTAATCAAGTTCGAGTTCCCTGATCATCCTGGCTGCCGCCGGGATGATGCGGCCTGACAGCTCCGCCAGTCCCTGACGTTCCGTCATCACCTGCAGGTCAGCCTCGGGCTCCAGCCTGAACAGCTGCAGCATCGAGTCGAGCTGCTGGCGATGCTGCCCCGTGACCGCGACTACCGGTTGCAGGCCCTCAGTCTGCGCCAGGGCGTGTACCACGGGAGCCATCTTGCTTGCCTCCGGGCGGGTGCCGAAAGCTACACCGATACGCCTGGCCTTCACTGGCTGTGTGCCGCCAGCTGGCGTTCCTCGTTGCGCACTTCCCGCAGTCGCAGCAGCACCACGCCGCCGAGCAGAGTGACTGCCGAGATGACCGTGGTGTACATGAGCAGAGGCGGAGTGGCGGACAGCAGCATGCCCAGCACGCCGAGCACCAGGGTGGCGAACCAGAGCAGCAGCACCGTGAGGTTCTTTGAGCCGCTGCGGACCCGGATCAGGTCGTGCAGGTGGTCGTTCGAGGCGAGCACGGGACTGGCACCACGCCGCAGCCTCCGCACGGTCACCTGGGTGATGTTGACCACGGGCAGCGCCAGCACCAGGATCGGGGCCGCCACCGTGACGGCTGCCGTCACCTTGAGCGCACCCAGGACGCTGACTGCTGCCAGCACGTAACCGATCATGTAGGCCCCGCTGTCACCCATGATGATCTTGGCGGGACTGAAGTTGTGGCGCAGGAAGCCCAAAGCGGCGCCAGCCAGGGCGGCGAGCAGCAGCACGGCTGCACCGCGGTCACCGAACTGCAGTGCCACTGCCAGCAGGCACATGCTTGATATGGCGGCGATTCCGCTCGACAGGCCATCCAGGCCGTCAATGAAGTTGAAGGCGTTGGTGAAGCCCACCACCCATAAGAGCGTGACCAGGATGGCAAGGAACTCAGGCACAAACACGTAGCCCTGTCCGCTCAGGTAGTTGGTGATGAACTCGATCCTCAGCCCGTTCAGGACCAGGATGCCAGCAGCAACGAACTGCGAGGCGAGCCGCATGAACGGTGGGATGTCCCACATGTCATCCATGAATCCGACCAGCGTCATCAGGCAGCCGCCGAGTACGATTGCGAGTATCTCAACCCGGTAACCTTCAAGCAGGTCGGGACGTATCAGGAAGCCGGCCAGGACCGCCAGCAGGAAGCCCATCAGTATGCCGAGCCCGCCGATGTTGGGTACCTTGCCACTGTGGACACGCTGGCCGGAGCCGTGCCCTTCCCCACCCGCCTGCGCGGCCCCGATGCGCAGGGCGAAGTCCCGGACTTTGGGAACGAGCAGCATCACGGTGAGTAACGCGACGGCGAAGGCCGCCACGGCCATGACGATCACTGGAATAAGGTTGCTGTCAACCACTGCGCTGAGCCTCCCCGGCGACAGGCGATGCCTGTATGCCGCATGTTGCACATCATACACATCCTGAGCCGGGCATCATCGGCAAAGGACAGTTGCCTCAGTACGATGTCCTTGGGTTATGATGCCGGACGCACCCGCTGTCTCAGCGTGGCGCAGGGCACGGAGAGGTGCCAGAGCGGTTGAATGGGACGGTCTCGAAAACCGTTGTACGGGCAACTGTACCGTGGGTTCGAATCCCACCCTCTCCGCCATAAGCGAACCGCAGGCCCCGGCAGTTTTCAGTTGCCGGGGCCTCATTCATGGCGTTACCGGGCCGTGAAGCCCCGGACCGCGTTATCATTCACCGGATAAGGCACTGCAGCGGAGGACGATTCCTGTGAACAAGGTGATAGTTTCTGACCACCCCCTGGTGCAGCACAAGCTGTCGATGCTGCGCGACCGAAACACCAGCGTCCGCGACTTCCGGCTTCTGTGCACCGAACTGAGCATGCTGCTCGCCTTCGAAGCCATGCGTGACCTGCCACTGGAGGACGCCGAGGTCGACACCCCGGTCGCCCGCGCCCGTGTGAAGGTGCTGGCCGGCAAGAAACTGGCGCTCGTCGGAGTGTTGCGCGCCGGCCTGGTCATGGTCGACGGCCTGCTCAACCTGGTGCCCAACGCCCGGGTCGGCCACATCGGCCTGTACCGTGACCACGAGACGCTGCAGCCGGTCGAGTACTTCAAGAAGCTGCCCGGCGACATCGGTGAGCGTGATGTGTTCGTCCTCGATCCGATGCTGGCCACCGGCGGATCTGCCGCTGCTGCGCTGACGATACTGAAGGAGGCCGGTGCCCGCCACATCAAGCTGCTGTGCATAATCGGCGCACCTGAGGGCATCGCCCGCGTCCGCCAGGATCACGACGACGTCGACATCATCCTCGCCGGTCTGGACGAGAAGCTGAACGAGCACGGCTACATCGTCCCTGGCCTCGGCGACGCCGGTGACCGCATATACGGCACCCGCTGAGCTGCCTGAGCTGAAACGGAAGTGGGGAGGAGCGCTGTGCTCCTCCCAACTTCCTCATCACTGGCTGGCCCACAGGGACTCGAACCCCGACCGACCGGACCAAAACCGGGTGTCCTACCATTAGACTATGGGCCAGTACGTGCTGACTGGAGCTGGGCTCCTGCCGGCCTGACAATTGTACGCCACGCCGCTCTGGCCTTGTCAAACCGCGTGGCGTGAAAGTAGAAGGAGGGCTGAGACGCCTGTACAGCTGTCTCAACCCTCCCCTGCTGCAACCGGACTGGTGGCTGGCCCACAGGGACTCGAACCCCGACCGACCGGACCAGAACCGGGTGTCCTACCATTAGACTATGGGCCAATACCCCGGTTGCAGCTGCCGCAACTGCCCTTCAGAAAGGGCCCTGCAGGCAGATAAAGATTCTAACGTCAGGCAGGCACTCCGTCAAGGCTTGGCACTGCACTGCCGGCAGAACGTTCAGCGCGGCTCCCCGTAGTCGAAGAAACCGCGGCCGGTCTTGCGGCCCAGCAGGCCGGCGTCGACCAGCCTCCGCAGTGACTGGGGCGGCAGGAACCGCTCGCCCAGCGCCCCATGCATCCCTTCTGCGATGAACAGAACCGTGTCGAGACCGACGTAATCAGCCAGTTCGAGGGGACCCATCGGATGGTTCAGGCCCAGCTTCACAGCCAGGTCCAGGTCGGCTGCCTCCGCGACCCCTTCTTCATGCAGCCGGATCGCCTCCAGCAGTAGCGCTGCCAGCAGGCGGGTCGTCACGAAGCCCTGCCGGTCAGCGACCTTCACCACCGTCTTTCCGCACCTTTCCGCCAGGCTGCGCGTCAGTCGCAGTGTCGCGGCAGAAGTGTGCACACCTTCGACCATCTCCACCAGCGCCATCCGCTCCGGTGGGTTGAACCAGTGCATGCCGACCACCTGGGCAGGCCGGAGCGTGGCACCGGCCAGTACCGTGACCGACAGTTCGCTGGTGTTGCTCGCCAGTACCGCATGCGGTGGCGCCAGCCGGTCCAGCTGCCTGAACACTTCCCGTTTGAGCTCGAGCTGTTCCGGGACGGCTTCGATGACGAAATCCGCGCTGGCGACAGCCTCCTCCAGGTTCAGGTGCAACTGAAGCCGGCTGTGGGCCGCCGTATCAGCCCGCCTGCCGATGCGCTGGCGGGCCCGCTCCAGGGCGGCGCCGGACGGGTCATGCAGGTCGACCTGCAGGCCGGCCTGCAACAGCAACACCGCGATACCGCCACCCATCGTGCCGGCGCCGGTGACTGCGACCCGCTTGATCTGAGTTTCACTCATGTTCATCTGCTCCTTCATCTTCAGTTCGCTGTCCAGAGTAAACCGGGTACAGGTCGAAACGGACGGTCCGGCCCCGGATGCTCCCGGAAGGCGCCAGCCCAGCCAGGTACGGTGAACGCAGCTGGCGCTTGACGGTCACACGCCGGGTCGAACTGCGCCGGGCGGCTTCCAGCAGTGCAGCTTCGTCACCGGCTGCATGGCCAAGCTCGTGCAGCAACCGCATGCCCTTGCGCTTACCGGCGGCTTTGCGGCCGGCCGGGAACATCGGATCGAGGTAGGTGACGTCGAACGGTCCCTGCTCACCAATCAGCCTGACTGCGTCGCCGAACTGCACGGTCATGCGCGCAGCTGCGTCAGCCAGCTGCGGGTCGTGAGCCGCCCGCCGGAGCGCGTCATCAAGCAGCAGTGCGATGACCGCAGACCGTTCGAAAGCCGTGACCCGGCAGCCGGCCCAGGCCAGGCTGAACGCATCCCCACCGAGTCCGGCCGTGGCATCAGCCACATGAGGACGCGGCTGTCGCCCGGCCAGGGTGGCCCGCAGCAGCAGCGGACTGCCTGCCGGGGCACGCAGTGAAGCGCTCAGCTCCTCACCCGCCTCCGTCAGCAGTGTCAGTGCCCCGGAACGGTAAGTCAGCTCAGCCCCTGCAGGCAGCTCAGCCCGTGCGGCCTCATGCACTTCGGCAGGCAGCTGTTCAGCGCTCTCGTTCACCCGGCCATGCTAACCGGTGACCTGGAGGCACTTGTGCTAACATCCGTAATTGAGAACAGGCTTTTGGCTTCGCATCGAAGGTGCAGGCTACCGTCAACCCGCCGGATGATACGTAAGCATCATCATCCACTTTCGGATTGCCGGTGGGAAGCAGTTGAAGCCTGAGCGACGAGGAGGTCGTGAGATGAGCAACCAGGAATACGCACAGCGGCGCAAGGCTGCCGTCACCCCGGGCGCGCTGAGCGTCCACCCCATCTACCCGGTGAAAGCCCAGGGTTCTTACGTCTGGGACGCCGATGGACGCAAGTACCTGGACTTCTCGACCGGCATCGCCGTCATGAACGTCGGCCACTCGCACCCGCGCGTGCTTGACGCCGTCAAAGCCCAGATCGACGAGTTCCAGCACCTCTGCTTCGCAGTCGGCATGCACCCCAGCTACATCGAACTGGCCGAGAAGCTCGCCAGCATCGCCCCCGGCCCCAGCCCGAAGAAGGTGTTCCTGGCCAACTCCGGAGCCGAGGCAGTCGAGAACACCGTGAAGATCGCCCGTATCGCGACTGGCCGCCAGGGCATCGTCTCGTTCACCCACGCGTTCCACGGCCGCACCCACATGGCCCTGTCGCTGACCGGCAAGGCCGATCCGTACAAGGCCGGCTTCGCACCGCGCGCCGCCGAGCTGTACCGCGCCCTGTACCCGTACCACTACCGCAACCCCTGGGGAGCGAAGACGCCTGAAGAGACCGGCCTGCGCGCCCTGGACGCCCTCATCGACCTGGTGAAGACCACCATCGGCGAGTCTGAGGTCGCGGCGTTCCTGATCGAACCGGTCGCCGGCGAAGGTGGCTTCATCCCGGCACCCGAGTCGTTCCTGCGCGGGCTCCGCGACTACTCGCGTTCGATAGGCGCACTGTGGATCGACGACGAGGTGCAGGCCGGCATGGGCCGCACCGGCAAGTGGTTCGCCGTCGACCACTACGGCCTCGAGCCTGACCTGATCGCCAGCGCCAAGGCATTGTCCTCCGGCTTCCCGCTGTCAGCCGTCATCGGCACCCAGGAAGTCATGGACAGGCTGAAGCCCAGCATGGTCGGCACCACCTTCGGCGGCAACCCGGCCGGCTGCGCAGCGGCACTCGCCACGATCGACGTCATCGAGAGCGAAGGTCTGCTCGAGCGGGCCAGTCAGATCGGTCAGAAGCTGACCTCGGTACTCCGCTCACTGCAGCAGAGCCTGCCCCAGATCGGTGACGTCCGCGGTCTCGGCGCGATGGTCGGCATCGAACTGATCAACGAAGACGGCTCACCGCATCACACGGCCGCCGATGCCGTCATCGAAGCTGCACTCGAGGACGGCCTGCTCGGCCTCTCCTGTGGCACATACGGCAACGTCGTCCGGCTGCTGCCGCCACTCAACCTCAGCGACGCTGAGCTCGAGGAAGGCGCCGTCAAGCTGACCCGGGCGCTTGAGAAGGTACTGGGCAGGCAGGCGACCGCTGCCTGAAGCGCGATCGTGAAACGGGAACGGCCGGGCTGGAGTCACCTCCAGTCCGGCCGTTCCCGATGGTTCGAACCGGCTCTGGCCTCAGCCGGCCCGGCCCGGTCCCTGTTCTACGGGTACGCCGACCATGTTGCCCCACTCGGTCCACGAGCCGTCGTAGTTGCGGACCCGGCGGAAGCCGAGCAGGTAGCGCAGCACGAACCAGCTGTGGCTGCTGCGTTCGGCGATACGGCAGTAGGTGATGATGTCCTTGTCGCCCGTCACGCCCTGCAGGCTGTACAGTTCCCGCAACGCCGGAGCGTCCTTGAACGTGCCGTCTTCCCTGACCGCCTGGGCCCAGGGGATGTTGGCCGCGCCCGGGATGTGACCACCGCGCAGGGCCCCTTCGTTCGGGTAGTCAGGCATGTGGAGCTTCTCGCCGGTGAACTCCGGCACGCTGCGCACATCGACGAGTGCGCCGTCACCGTTCTGGACGCGGATTATGTGCTGCAGCACTTCAGGAGCGAAAGCACGGATCGACGCGTCACGGTACGGCACGCTGTAGCTGCCGCGGGTGACCGGCCCGGCCGTCCTGCTCAGTTCCCGGCCTTCCGCCACCCACTTCTGGCGGCCACCGTCCATGAGGCGCACGTCCTGGTGGCCGTTGTACTTGAAGAACCAGAAAGCGTATGCCGCCCACCAGTTCGACTTGTCGCCGTAGAGCACGACTGTGTCTTCGTTGCTGATGCCTTTGGAGGCTGCCAGCTCGGCGAACGCGGCTTCATCGATGAAGTCACGCACGTCGCTGCGCTGCAGCTCAGTGTGCCAGTCGATCTTCACGGCACCGGGAACGTGGCCGGTGTCGTACAGCAGTACGTCCTCGTCCACTTCCACAAGCTTCAGGCCGGCCCTGCCGAGATTGGCGGCGACCCACTCAGTACTCACGAGTACTTCAGGATGAGCGTAATCGTTCATTATCTTCCTCCTGTTTTCCCCTGCACCAGGCTATGTTCGCATCTCCGGACGCGCCGGCGGGTTCCTGCGTTACCTGGCCGGGGTTAATCTGAAAGCCATGAGCAAACTGGCACCGTCTATACTCACCGCCGACTTCGGGCACCTGGCTGACGCGATACGGGCAGCCGGGGATGCCGGCGCCGATTACCTGCATCTTGACGTGATGGACGGCGTGTTCGTGCCCAACATCAGCTTCGGACCTGCCGTCGTCAGCACCATCCGTGAACTGACAGAACTGCCGCTCGACGTGCACCTTATGCTCCAGGAGCCCGACCGTCACATCCGGGCTTTCGCAGAGGCTGGGGCCGACATCATCACGATCCACGCCGAGGCAGCGGTGCATCTGCACCGTTCACTGAGCCTGATCCGCGAGCACGGCTGCCAGGTCGGCCTGGCCGTCAACCCGCTCACTCCGCTGGACGTGTTCCTGCAGGCGCTGCCGCTGCTTGACCTGGCGCTCGTCATGAGCGTGAACCCCGGCTTCGGCGGTCAGCAGTTCATCGACTTCACGCCGGGCCGCCTGGAAGTACTGCGCGGCTGGCGCGACGAGCTCAGCCCGGAGTGCATAATCTCCGTCGACGGTGGCATAAACACCGTTACTGCTCCACTGGCGGCCAGTTCAGGCGCCGACCTGCTTGTCGTGGGCAGCAGCGTTTACAACAGCCGGGCATCAGTGGCCAGCAACATCGCTGACCTGCGCGCCTCGCTGCGGGTCACTCCTGACTAGCGGATGCGACCGCCGTCCTGGGTCGCACCCAGGCGACGGAATCGCTCGTAACGCTGCTGCAGCAGCTGCTCCTCGGTCTGTCCGGCGAGCGCGGCGAGTTCCTCGATGAGCACGGATTTCACGGTGCGTACGGTGCGCCCCGGGTCCCGGTGCGCACCGCCGAGCGGTTCGTCGATGACCCGGTCCACGACGTTGAGCTCCTGCAGGTCGCGGGCGGTCATGCGCAGCGCCTCGGCCGCACGGGCGGCCTCACCGGCGTCACGCCACAGGATAGCCGCACACGCCTCCGGACTGATGACCGAGTAGACAGCGTTCTCCATGGTCAGCACCCGGTTGGCAACACCGATCGCCAGGGCGCCGCCTGAACCGCCTTCACCGATTATCACGCTGATGGCGGGCACCTTCAGCCGGCTCATCCGCTGGATGGAAGCGGCGATCACCCACGCCTGGCCCTGTTCTTCAGCCGCGATGCCGGGATAAGCACCAGGCGTGTCGATCAGGGTGATGACCGGCAGGTGGAACTTGTCCGCCAGGTCGAACATGCGCATCGCCTTGCGGTAGCCGGCGGGGTGCGCCATACCGAAGTTGCGGTGGATGTTCTCCTTGGTGTCGCGCCCTTTCTGCTGGGCGACCAGCACGACCGGCGTGTCTTCCAGCCTGGCCAGACCAGTGATGATGGCCGGATCATCACCGAGCGTGCGGTCACCGTGCAGTTCAGTGAAATCCGTGAACACGCCTTCGAGGTACTCGAGTGAAGTGGGCCGGCCGGGCGCACGGGCTACCTGAACCCGCTGCCAGCGCGTCAGGTTGGCGAACGTCTCCTTCTTCAGGTTGTCGAGACGTTCTTCCAGCAGAGCGATCTCACTGGAGACATCGACGTGCTGTTCCTCGGAGTAACTGCGCAGGTCGTTGATGCGTGCTTCCAGATCCTCGATCGGTTTCTCGAACGAAAGGGCCATCAGCCTGCTGCCTTTCCGGCCGCCCGGCCACCACGCAGCAAGCCGAGGCAGCGGGCGATGTAGCCTTTCAGTGCCGGACGCGCCACGACCTCGTCGATCATGCCCTTGCGCAGCAGGAACTCAGACCGCTGGAAACCCTCCGGCAGCTCCTGTTTGACGGTCTGCTGGATGACCCGCGGCCCGGCGAAGCTGATCAGCGCCCGCGGTTCAGCGACGATGACGTCACCGAGCGTGGCGAAGCTGGCTGTCACGCCACCGGTCGTCGGATCGGTAAGGACGACGATGTAGGGCAGCCCCTGGCGGGCGAGTACGTCGAGCGCCATCGTCGTCTTGGCCATCTGCATGAGCGAGAGGGCGCCCTCCTGCATGCGGGCGCCACCGGAGGCGGTCACAGCGATCAGGGCACGGCCCTCCGCTGCAGCCCGTTCAGCGGCCCGGGCGATCTCCTCACCGACGACCGAGCCCATCGACCCACCCATGAAGAAGAAGTCCATCACGACCAGGGCCACCGGCTCACCGTTGAGCTTCGCAGCGCCGGTGACGATCGCGTCAGGGCGTTTCTGCTTCTGCTGACTGCGCACCAGCCGGTCCGGGTACGGTTCAGAGTCTTCGAACTCCAGCGGGTTGGCTGGGAACAGCTGCCCGGACCACTGTTCGAAACTGCCGCTGTCAGTGAGCAGCTCTATGCGGGCTTCCACCGGCATGCGGTAGTGGAACGAGCATTCAGGGCAGACGTGAAGGTTGGCGACCAGGTCCTTGCGGTAAATCTGTGCACCACAACCGTCACACTTGAGCCAGAGGCCGCTGGGAGAGTTGTCGTCATCACCGCGGGTCGGCTTTTTGCGACGGAAGAAGCGTTCAAGAGCCATACAATCTCGCAAAATACCACGGGCTGTGCCCGGCAGTCGGTAATCCGCTTGTGGCAGGGGTCTGCATGGCTGTATCCTGAACAGCATGGATGCAGCCAAGGTAGTTCTCGTCACTAACGTCAGTCAGGGCTTCGGCCGCGCAGCCGCCCTGGCGTTCGGCGCCGCGGGCCACGACGTGGTCTGCGCCGACCGGGACGTGGACCAGGCTTCCAAAACGGCTGCCGAGATCGAAGAACTGGGTGGCACCGCCATCCCGGTGCAGGCCGATATGTCCGCGCAGATCGACGTCATCAGCACTTTCCAGAAGGTGCTGGAGATATTCGGTGACCTGCACGGCGTTGTGCACGTCGTCGCCCATACAAGCAACGCGCCGTTCCGCAACCTGGCCGAGAACGAGTTCAGTGAGCTGATGGAAGAGACGCTGCGCAGCACTTACCTGACCATGAAGGCAGCCCTCCGCCTCCAGGCTGAACGGTTCTGGCTGATCATCATCGCCCCACCCCGCAGCTCGGTCGAACCGCAGATGATGGCAGTCCAGGGTGCACTCCGTGGCCTGAGCGACTCGTTCGACCGGCGCCACAACCCGCGCTGCCGCTCCAACGTGGTCGTTCCGAGCCGCGCGGCCTCCGATCCGCGGCACGACGCCGCCCTGGCAGAAACGGTCCTGTTCCTGGGCCAGCAGGCCGGCCCACACGGACTTGGTGGGCAGGTGCTTGAAGTGGAACTGCCGCCGCCACCGCGCATCACTGACTCGCTTCTGCCGGAAGTACGCGCGGCCCTTGATGCCAGCATCCGGCAGGACGACCTCGAAGCCAGCCATTTCGAACCCGAAGAGCTGGATGACGATATCGATGAGAGCGACGACGACGGTGAAACGGCTGGCACCGGTCCCCTGCCGGATGAATCTGACGAGTACGAGGAGTACGACGCCTACGCCGACGTGCGTCTGGATTACGACGAGTACATGGACGACTGGGAGCACGGTTACCTGACGGACCTGACCCGTGGTTACCGGTCATGAGGTGCCCTTACTGCCAGGCTGCTGACACCCGGGTCATCAACTCGCGGCCGTCAGACGAAGGCGCCGCCATCCGCCGCCGCCGGGAATGCACCAGCTGCGGCCGGCGCCTGACGACATACGAACGGGCGCAGTTCGAGGCGCTCATGGTGGTGAAACGGTCCGGGCGTACCGAGCCGTTCCTGCCCGAGAAGCTGCTCGACAAGCTGCGGATGGCCTGCAACAAGCGGCCGGTCACGGAGAAGCAGCTGCACGCGTTCGCCTATGGATTCGAAGACGACATGCATGGACCGGAACTCACTTCTGAAGCGATCGGCCGTCGGGCCCTTGAGTTCCTCCGCGAACTCGACACCGTGGCGTACATCCGTTACTTAAGCGTCTACAAGGACTTCGACACCGTCGACCGTTTCATCGAAGAGATCCGCGAGCTCGACCCGGGTGCCGGCGGGAACTCCGGTCAGTCTTCCCAGTAGACACTCGAACCGTCCGCTTCTTTCCTCACCATCAGCCGGGCTGGCATGCGTGCACTGAGTTCGGGAACGTGGGTTATGAGCCCGACCATCCGTCCGTCTGTCGACAGGTTCTCCAGCACCGTGGCTACAGAGTCGAGTGTCTGGGCATCGAGCGTGCCGAAACCCTCGTCCAGGAACAGCGCCCCGAGCCGGCGCCCGCCAGCCGCCGTCTCGGACAGCGCCAGGGCGAGTGCCAGGCTGACGATGAACGTCTCGCCACCTGAGAGGCTGCGGACCGGGCGCAGTTCCCCGCCTGCCCAGGCGTCGCTCACCTCGAACTCGCGTGCCGCTGAGAGCCTCAGGTCGAACCGGTCTTCCGTCACCTGCCGGATGATGCGGCTGGCCTGCTGCGCCAGCCGCTTCTGCAGGTCGGCGAGCAGGAAGTCGGTGAAACGGTTGTCCATCAGGTCGGTGGCCAGCAGCTTCCACACCTCCTGATCTTCCTCTGTCTTACGCCGTTCCTCCAGCAGCTGCAGGCGTTCCAGGTTCCGTTGCTCAGTGATCTTCAGCCGCGCCTGCAGCTCACCGCGCCGTTCGGCCAGCTCGTGGATCAGCTGCTCCAGCCCCTGCACCCGTCCGCGCAGCTCAGTCAGCTCAGCGCCGGGGTCATCAAGCCCGGCAGTTTCAGCCTGCAGCTGACTGCGGCGCGAAGTAAGGCGGTCCAGTTCAGCCTGCCTGCGGGCCAGCAGCTGCTCCAGCTCACTGATCCGGCTGCCGCTGCGGCGGGCACCCAGCAGTCCGTCCCGGTCAGTGAGGCCGGCTGCTGCGATACCCGCCTCGAGCTGCCGCTGCAGCGTCGCGAGCCGCACCGCCCGCTCCTCTGCCGCTGCCTGGCGCAGCTCGAGCTGACCGTGCACCTGCAGCTGATCCTTCTCGACCCGCGTCAAGGCAGCAGCGGTCTCCCGTTCAGCAGTGCTGAGACGGTCCAGCTCGGCCTGCACTCCTGCTGCCGCTGCCGCCGGGTCAGAACCGGCTCCGGCCTGCTGCAGCAGTTCCGCCAGCGCGGTGCGCTGCGCGTCGATCCCGCTGTCAAGCTGAGCGCGGATGGAAGCGGCGGTGCCAGTGAATCCCTGGTCGGCGAAGCGCGCGAGCATGGAGTCCGCGGCGGTGCGGGCCGCAACCAGTTCGGCCTGTACTTCAGCGAGGCGGTTGCGGCTGCCCTCCAGCCGCGCTGCCAGGCCGGCTTCTTCAGTCTGCAGTTCCCGGTATCGGTCACGCAGCTGTTCACGTCCGAGCTGGGCCCGGCTGAGGGCGGCCTGCAGTTCTGCCGTCTCAGCCGGTGCCGGCGCCAGGTGGTCCTGCAGTTCATGGCCGCACACCGGGCAGCTGGCCCCGGGCTCCAGTGCGGCCCGCAGGCTGAGCACCGCGTTCAGGTGTTCCCCGCCCCAGCCCGCCAGCTGTTCCTCGAGACTGTTCACCAGTTCACCGGCCTGCCGGCCCTGCTGCAGCACCTCGTGCAGACGGGCCCGGCAGGCGGTGAGGGCCGTCTCTGCAGCGGCAGCTTCCGCAGTGGCTGCAGCCTGACCTTCCTGCGCTCGCCGTGCCCGGTCCTCCGCGGCCTCTACCGCCGTGAGTCCTGAACGCAGCTCCAGCAGCTGCTCCAGGCGTGCTTCGTCCCACTGTGCAGCTGCCGGAATCTGCCCGGCGGGCGCTCCGCCCAGCCTGCTGAGCCGCGCAGCGAGCGGCACGAGCTGCTGGAGCCGTTCACTGCGGCTCCGCAGCTCCGCCTCCTGCCCCAGCCTGGCTGTCGCTGCAGCGACTGCTGCCTCACGGGCACGGTGCAGCTGTTCAGCCAGGTCACGCAGCCGGCCGGCCAGCTCCTGCAGTTCTGCCTGCTCCGCGACTGTCGTGCGTTCCTCGGTTTCAAGCTCCTCAAGCAGCGGCAGCAGTTCCGCTGCACTGCGTGCACGGCTGAGTTCTGCCCGGAGCAGCGGTTCATCACCTGCTTCCTGCAGCTGCCTCAGTTCCGTTTCCACGGTCCGCAGTTCACTGAAGTGCTGAGCGGCCGCCTCTGCCGCAGCAAGAGCAGTGCGCCCGGCGGTCAGCTGGTCCTGGGCGGTCGTCTGCCGGCCGGTCAGCTCAGTCAGGGCGTCCCGAAGTGACCTGACCTCTGTCTCAGCACCGTGGAGTGCAGGATCGGCAAGGCGCTGGCTGAGCGCTTCAGCCCGGGCTCCCTCGGCCCGTTCACGCTTGCCTGCTTCCTCACGCATCATATCGACCCGCTGCAGGTCGAGCAGTTCTTTCAGCAGCGCCCGCCGCTGACGCGCCTCGCCATGCAGGAACTCATCGAACTGACCCTGTGGCAACAGGATCGAGCGGGTGAACGCCGCGAAATCGAAGCCCACTATCTCCCTGAGCCGCCGGTCAGCCTCACTCAGCTTCTCGGTTTCGGCTTCCCGGAGCCAGCGGCCCTGCTCGAGCCGCTCGATGCGCGTCGACTTGGCGACGCTGTTCGGTTTCCGTTCCATCGTGCGGGTCACCCGGAACGTTCCGGCGCCGGCTTCGAACTGCAGGTCGACGAGCAGACGGTCTGAACCGCTGCTGATCAGGCCGTCCAGCTTCTGGCTGAGCCGGGGCGTCACCCCGTAAAGCGCGAAGCTCAGTGCATCGAGTATGAGCGTCTTGCCGGCGCCAGTCGGTCCGGAGATGGCGAACAGTTCCAGGTCCTCGAAGCTGATGACCTGCCGTTCCCTGAATCGGGCGAACCCGCCGAGCTCCAGCCGCAGCGGCCTCACTGCGTGTCTCCTTCGTCCCAGGTGACCGACTGCAGTTCACGGAAGGCGTTCATGACCCGGTCACTGGGCGGACCGCCCCGCAGGCCTTCGCTGTAACGCACGTACTCGGCAGCGAGGTCGAGCGGTCCGCTGATCACCTCAGCAGGTTCAGGCCCGTCGTCCTCCCCTCGTACGGTCGTGACGACCGTCAGCACGTTGGGCAGTTCACGCATGATGCGCTCGCGCAGACCCGGCCTGGGCTCGTCCAGCTGCAGACGCAGTTTCAGCCACGCGCCGCTCTGTCTGAACTCTTCCGTACGGCGGTCCAGTTCAGCGACGGTGACCAGGTGCTCCTGCAGGCTGCGGCCGGAGCGGATCGGCAGAGCTTCCACGGTGCGGGCGGGCCGTCCGGGCGTCACTTCGACGAGCCAGGCGTACTTGGGCTGACCGGCCTCGCCGAAGTCCAGCTGCAACAGGCTGCCCGCATACCGGCCCCGGTGTTCCGGCAGGCCGCTGACGAACTGCGGGTCGTGGATGTGGCCGAGCGCCAGGTACTGCACGTTGCCCGGGATGAGGCTCGCCCCGAGCACGTAATGCTCGCTGCTGTGGAACTCGTACTCCGTGCGTGAGAGCCGGGCACCTTCCATGGTGCCGTGCATCATCAGGAGGCACGCTTCGCGGTTGCTGAAGTCACGCGTCAGGTCAGCGATCAGCTGTCCCATGATCTGCCGGTACTCCGGTTTGCGTTCACTGTCACTCAGCTCGAGTTGCCGGGCGGCGCTGAGCAGCCGCCGCTCGGAAGCGAACGGCAGCGCTGCGACCTTCACCGGCTGGTCACGGATCACCGTGCTGAACACACCACCCTGCCGGTGGGTCCTGATCTCGCCGACGGTGAACGCCCCGGTGTGCTGCAGCAGGCCCGACACCGCGTCGAGGCGGCGTGGCGAGTCGTGGTTGCCGGCGATCACGACGCTGCGGATGCCGGCCTCACCAAGCTCCCGGAAGAACCCGTAAACCGCTGCCTCAGCTTCTGCAGCAGGATTGCGGTTGTCGAACAGGTCACCCGCGACCAGCACCAGGTCCACTGCATGAACCCGGGCCAGCTCAGCCAGTTCCTGCAATGCGCCCTGCAGTTCAGCGGTCCGGTCACGGCCCATCAGGGTCCGGCCGGCGTGCCAGTCGGCCGTGTGCAGTATCCTCACCGCTTCACTCAAGGAGGTCCTCCAGCGCCTGGGGATCCGGTGCAGCACGCGCCTCCTCGCGCCTGGTCGCCCAGGCCGGGAACGGGAAGGTCACCAGCACCGGTGTGGGCACGTCGGGCTGGTTGACGACCATGGTTCCGGGAGTCAGGATCGTGGCCCGCTGCCGCATGCTGGCCGGCAGGTACCGGTACTCACTGCGTTCTGATTCTGCCGTGTCCAGGCGGCCGCTCACCCGGATGGCGGCGTTGGCGACCACGCGACGCTCCACTTCACTCGCCGTCTGCTGCGCCCCGATCAGGATCACTCCCAGACTGCGGCCCCGCTCGGCGATGTCGAGCATCACTTCCTTTATCGGACTGTCGCCCTCGGCCGGGGCGTACTTGTTCAGTTCGTCCAGGACGACGAACACCTTGCCGCCACCACTGCCGGACTCCCGGGCCGCGAACACCTGCCGGAGCAGCACGCCGACGGTGAACATCTGGGCAGCCTGTGGCAGCGAGTGGATGTCGATCACGTTTATCTGGCTGTCAGAGTCAAGCACTGCCGGCCGGGCCCTGCGCAGCTTCTCGTCACTCAGGTCGCCCCGCACCAGGCGGCTGACGTGCCGGCCCGCGCCCCGCAGGCGCCGGACCAGCGCTTCCCGGGTGCTGCGCGGCTGGCGCGCTGTCCAGGCCGGGTCACCGTCACCGTCGTTCGCAGTGAGCAGCCGGTTCTCTATCCAGTCGATGAGCTCATGCAGACCGGTTATCCGCACCCGGCTGCCGCTCAGCTCCGCAGGCTCACTCGCTGCCAGCGAGGAGCGTTCATCAGTGCCGATGGGCAGCTGCGACCCGTCTGCGGGCAGCTCCTGCCACGGTTCGACCAGCAGGTACGGGCCGCGCTGCCCCCGCGCCGCAGCCTGCAGGCGGGCGGTGACGTTGTCCGTCAGGAAGCCCAGTCCGCTCAGGTCACTGTGGTCGCTCAGCATGAACGGCAGCAGGCCGTCACGGGCGAACTCGAACAGGCTCCAGCAGTACGGCTGGATGCGCGGGTCATCCTGCTCCTCGGCGAGCAGGTCGCCTCCGCTGCTGACCGCCAGGGCGGGCGACCGCACCTGCAGGCTGCTGAACGGCGTGGCAGGCAGATCGAGCAGGTCGTACCGGTCGCGGCTGAAGCCACTGCGGTCCAGCCAGCCCTGTTCCTGCTCCAGGAAGCGGTTGTTGGGCTGATCGAGCCAGAACAGGTCCCGGCCTTTGACGTTGAACACCAGCGCCCGGGAATCAGACGCTTCGGGCAGCAGCAGGCCCCCGTCCTCACCACGTGCGTTGAAGAGGCTGTACAGCAGGAAGAGCGCGTAACTCGTCTTGGTAGCCACACCCGAAATACCGCTGATGTTTATGTGGGCGCCTTTCGTGCCGTCGACGAAGTCCAGGTTGATGAACGCGGCTTCGCCGTTGCGCAGCACTCCGGCTGGCAGTGCCCGGTTCATCTGGTCGCGGAACAGCGCCCGGTCAAGCAGCTCACCCCGGGCCAGGAACACCGGGTCACCCGGTGCCGGCGGGATGAACTCTTCGGGTTCCACGCGGGTGGTCCTCACCCTGGCAACGTACGAGACGTGTGCAGGCAGGAGGCCTTCGGCCACCAGCTCCGTATCGCCATCGAACTGCACACCCTCGAGCCGGCGGGTCACTGCATCCACGACGCCGTAGAAGGCGATCTGCCTGCCCGGCTGGGCGGGGTCATCGACTGTCACGGTCACGATCTCATCGAGCTGGACTTTATGACCGTGACTGACCTGGAAGTAGAACTCAAGCGGGGCGGCCGGTTCGGTACCGAGCACGACGCCCAGAGGCTGGACTGCTGACTCAGGCTGCAAAGTGATCCCTCACGATCCTGCGGCGCAGCAGCATGGGGTCGCCCATACGCCGGCGCAGTTCGGCTTCCAGTGCCCGAACCGGCAGCAGCTGCTGTGGTGCCCGTGGGTCCTGGTGAGCCTGACTCGAGAACGCCGGGAGTTCCCGGCATGACCAGTCAGCTGTGGCGAGGACGAGATCGCTCAGACCGGTCTGACCGCGGGCGGCCCGCACCTGGATGCGGACCGTGCCCGCCAGGCTGTAGTACCAGGGTGCCGGGTCGCGCAGGCGCAGGAGCCATTCGAAGTTGCGCAGCTCGCCTTCGCCGGCCAGGTAGATGGGGGTGCGCTCACCGGCTTTCAGCTGGCGTGCCACCTCGAGCAGCCGGTCGGGCAGGCGCTGGATGGTCGTCGTCTTGATGTAGCCGATCATGCTGGCATGGTCTGCTTCGCGGGGCAGCGGGCCGTCACAGACGATGAGCGAGCCGGGGAACTCTGCAGCTGCCGCAGCTGCCAGCAGCGCTTCCTCACGGCGCATCCGGTTCTGCAGTGCCTGCAGTATCGCCTCAGGTGCCGTGTCCGCCACGGGTTCCGGTTCGAAGCGCAGCTCACCCAGGTGGTGGCCGGCTGCCGGAAGGACGACCGGTGCCGCCTGACTGCCGCCGCCGGTGAAGCACCAGCGGCCGATCCTGGCTGGCGGCAGGAACCGGGCCGGCTGACCGCGTCTGACGCTGACGGCTCCTGCTGCGGTGGTGCCAAGTCCGCCGTGAGCACGGAACACGCCATCATCGGTCTCGACCTGGATGCGCGCGTCCATGCGGCGAGAGCCGTCGATGAACACCAGATCGTTGAACTCACCGGCAGGTCCCGCTCCGAGCGGCCGCCAGTCCCCCACAGGCAGCTCCAGGTCCAGGACGGTCTCACCCGGGATCGTGACAGCCGGGTCCACTGCGTAAGGAGCTGAGTACTCGGCCGTCCAAGGATCGAAGCGGAGGCGCGTCAACGTGCCCCCGGCGGTCTGAGCAGCAGGGTGTCCCCTTCCGGTTCCGCACTCAGGTCCATACTGAGCGGCCGGTTGTCACGCCAGCGGGTCTGCAGGTTCCGGTAGGCGGCTGACAGCAGGTTGCCTGACTGGCCGGTCGACTGCATGAAGACACTGGCGGCCGGATCGCCTAAGTCCATCACTGCCCGGTAGCCGGGCCCTTCGGTCTGCCGGAACGGACTGTCGTCACTCATCAGGTCGAAGCGGGCTGCGTTGACTGTATAGACACCGCCACCGTTACCGATGCGCAGGTTGGCGACCGGTGCGAGCAGGCTCTGCCCGAGCACCGCGTGTTCCTGCTCAACGAAGTGCAGGCTGTCCCAGCGCCACTCACTGCTGTCAGGTCCGAGCCGCTGCGACAGCCAGCTGACCGCCGCTCCGAACGCCGCTGTCGCCTGAGCCGTGCAGCCGGGTGCCGGGCAGGCCCGGTCCGGCCCGCGGAGCAGCCCCAGCACCAGCACCGGCCGGTGATCAGCCCACTCCGCGAACAGTTCGCCGAACCGTTCGCCGTACACGCCGCTGAGGAACTCCCGCTGCCAGGCGGCGATGAGGAGTGGCGCCAGCCCATCAGCTGCCATCGTGCCGTCCCAGCCGAAAAGTTCAGCCTGCAGTTGCTGCTGAAGCGGATCGGTGAGCTCCAGCTGCAGCAGTTCCAGCGCCAGCTCGCGGGCGTACAGAGACACCTGGTCACCCTGGATGCGGACACTCGTCGCCACGGTGTGCCGGTTCAGCCCGTCCAGCAGCTCGATAATCCGCTGGGCACGGTACGGCACGGTCCAGTCAAGTGTGATCAGGTACGGGTAATCGTCAGGCACGACCTGCTGGTTGGCGTTGATTATGCGGCCGGACGGCGGGTTGTATATGCGTGGCGCCTCCGCGTACGGCACGTACCCGTCCCAGCCGTACTCACCTGTCCAGCCGGGTACGGGGGCGAAGCCGTCCCCGGCGCGCCGCAGCGGGATCCGGCCCGGTGCAACGAAGCCGATGTTTCCGCTGATGTCGGCGTACATGATGTTCTGCTGCGGGTTGTGGAACTGTTCAAGCGCGGCGTTGAACGATTCCCAGTCGGTCGCCCGGTTCAGGCGCATCACGGCCCCGACCGTACCGTCAGTGGCATCGAGTGCCGACCAGCGCATGGTCAGCACATAGCGACCGCCGTCAACGTCGGCGAGGTTGCCGACGTCACCGACCAGGTCGGAGATGACCGGGCCGTGCCGGCTCTCACGCACCTCCAGCACGACGTCATCGCCACCTTTCACACGGATGGTCTCGGTACGGGTGCTGAACTCACGGTAGCCGTCTTCGGTGAGGTAGAAACCGTCGTCGGTGGGACTGAGCTGTTCGATGAATATGTCCTGAACGTCAGTTCCCGTGTTGGTCAGACCCCAGGCGATGTCAGTGTTGCGGCCGAGCAGCACCGCCGGCGTGCCCGGCAGGCTGCCTCCGATGACGTCGATGCCGGGTGCCTGCAGGTGAACCAGGTACCAGAGTGAGGGAGCGTTCAGCCCCAGGTGCGGGTCGTTGGCAAGCAGCGGCAGCCCGCTCGCGGTGTGCTCACCTGAGAGCACCCAGGCGTTGGAGCCGGCATCGTAAGACAGCCTGGGCAGGAACGCCGCGGCGATGCCGTCCAGGTCGAAGCCGCCGAAAATGTCCGCCAGTCCGGCCGTTCCTTCTCCTTCAGGCAGCGGCTGCAGCCCTGGCGGCTCCGGGTCGTCGAACCAGTCACCTTCGATGGTCACGTGCATCTCATCCGGCCACGGTGCGTACAGCTGCCGCACCTCTGCTTCACTGGCGACCGACAGCAGCCTGGCACGCAGCAGTTCCCGGTTCCAGTTGCCCGCCAGGTCCCAGGCCATCATCTTGCCCCAGCCGATGACATCGACCGGGGTGAACGGTTCAGGTTCATGACCGAGCAGCAGGAACTCGACAGGCAGTACGCCGCTGCGCGACTGCAGGAAGCTGTTGATGCCAGCCGTGTAAGCGTTGAGCCAGCGCCGCAGCTCGGCATCATCGAGCGCCGCCCACGCGCTCTCCGCCGCCTGCCTGATGCCGAGGGTACGCAGGAAGCGGTCGGTGCTGAGCCCGGCCTCGCCGACAGCCTCACTGAGCCTGCCTGAGGCGACCAGACGCTGGAACTCCATCTGCCACAGGCGGTCCTGGGCGTGCACGAAGCCGAGGGCGCGGTACAGGTCGTCTGACGTCTCCGCACTTATGTGGGTGACACCGGCAGCGTCACGGACCACACGAACCTCGCCGCTCAGGCCTGCCAGATCAAGCGTTCCCGCTGTCTTCGGAAGTGAAGTCCGGACGATGAGGAAGCCGGCGCTGAGCAGCAGCAGCACTGTTGCAACCAGGCCGAGCAGTACCCTGCCGGCGAGTCCCAGACCCCTCATCTGTCCTGCTCTCCGTGATTACTGCTGAGACGGTGCTTTGGCATGAGCGCCATTGTACCGTCAGCCTGCTGTACCGCCCTCCTTCACACGCCGGGAGACTCTGTGCTAGAGTAGCGTTTGGTTTCGCGACCGTCGGCCCCGATCAACCGACAGCAATACGTAAGACATATAAGGACGTGTCAGATAGTGAAGACTTACTTTCCCAAAGACGAAGAGCTCAAGCACGACTGGCTGCTGATTGACGCCGAAGGCCAGACGGTCGGCCGTCTCGCCACGCGCATCGCCCAGCTGCTGCGCGGAAAGCACAAGGTTGATTTCACGCCTAACCAGGCGGGGGGCGATTTCGTGGTGGTCGTGAACGCTGACAAGGTTGTCTTCAGCGGCCGCAAGCTCGAGCAGAAAGAATACACCCGCTACAGCGGCTACCAGAGCGGCCTGAAGCGCATCAGCGCCGGCCGCATGCTGCAGACCCACCCCGAACGGATCCTGGAGTATGCCGTCAAAGGCATGCTGCCCCGCAACACCCTGGGCCGCAAGCTCCTCACCCGCCTGAAGGTGTACAGCGGCAGCAGCCACCCGCACGCCGCCCAGCAGCCCAGAGAAGTGGAGCTCAACTGATGGAACAGTACTACGGTACCGGCCGCCGCAAGGCAGCTGTCGCCCGTGTGTTCCTGCGCCCGGGCCAGGGCAGGATCCTGGTCAACGGCAAAGATTTCCAGGAGTACTTCCGGGGCATCTTCGCTGGCGTGCAGGCACTCGAACCCCTGAAGATCACCAACACCGCCGGCCGCTATGACGCTCTCATCACGGTCGCAGGTGGCGGCCCCAGCGGCCAGGCTGACGCCATCAAACTCGGTGTCGCCCGTGCCCTGCTCAAGGTCGACCCCAACTTCCGCCCCGCTCTCAAGCAGGGTGGTTACCTGACCCGTGATGCGCGCATCGTCGAGCGCAAGAAGTACGGCCTCAAGAAGGCCCGCCGCGCTCCGCAGTTCAGCAAGCGCTGAGATCGACCTGCCGGCAGCCTTATTCAGGCAGCTGTGCATCCGAGGCCGGACGGCAGTCGCAGTCCGGCCTCGTTATTTTCTGCCGACCTGGTGAGAGGATGGAGAGGCGGACTTGACCAACTTTGAGGCTCTGATCCTGGGAATAGTCCAGGGACTGAGTGAATTCCTGCCGGTTTCCAGTTCCGGCCACCTGGCCCTGGCCAGCCACTTCTTCGGTATGAACCAGGGTGAGGGTGAGATGGCTCTGGCCATCGGCATCGCCACCAACACCGGTACCCTGCTCGCGGTGCTGCTGGCATTGCGTCAGGACGTGGCCCTGGCACTGTCCGGCTTCATCGGTGGCCTGCGCTCAGCTGAAGGCCGCCGCACTGAAGGCTGGCGCCTGGCCCTGCTCGTGATCATCGGCTGCATCCCGACCGCAGTTATCGGCCTGCTGCTGCGCGACTCGTTCGAGGCTCTGGCCGCACCGGTCCCGGTCGCCATAACCCTGGCACTGACCGGCCTGCTCCTGTGGTTCGCCCCCCGGGGCCCGCAGCCACGCACCCGCATCAGTGAGGTCCGGCTCGTGGACGCCCTGATCGTCGGCCTTGCCCAGGGTGTGGCCGTCATCCCCGGGCTTTCACGGTCCGGTACGACCATCTCCACCCTGCTGTTCCGTGGCATAAGCAGCGAGCTTGCCGCCAGGGTGTCGTTCCTGATGTACCTGGTCGTCTCGCTGGGCGTGGCCGCACTCGGTGTGGCCGAGATCAGTGCTGCCGAACTGCAGTTCATGCCGGTGCTCATCATGACAGTCTCCTCGTTCGTCGTCGGTTACACAGCGCTGGTCTGGCTGTTCAGGATCCTGCGCACCGGCCGGTTCCGGATCTTCTCGCCCTACCTGTGGGCAGTGTCTGCCCTCACCCTCGCAGCAGTACTGCTGGGATAGTCTTAAGTGCATCCGGGCGCGTGCAGGCCACGCGTCCGTAATTCTCATGATCCAGGCCACCCGCAAGTACGGGAGCCTTGACGGAAGGGGTCACTGATGAGCAAAGTCACCCGCATCGCCCCCTCGCCAACCGGGGACCCGCATGTCGGAACGGCCTACATTGGCCTGTTCAACTACGTATTCGCCCGTGCCACCGGCGGCAGGTTCATCCTGCGCATCGAGGA